>JACQHN010000445.1 GCA_016199015.1 Nitrospira defluvii | reverse complement strand
GCGTCCTGGATGGCTGGTGGCAAGAAGGATACAACGGCGCCAATGGGTGGGGGATTCAGCCGCTCCCCGAAGAGTCAGACACCCAGGCGCAGGACGCCCATGATGCCGAACAATTGTTCCGCTTGTTAGAACAAGAGGTCGTGCCATTATTTTACCAACGCGATCTCGATGGTATTCCTCGCGGCTGGCTTCATATTGTCAAAGAAAGCATCAAGACCATTGCTCCCCGCTTCTGCACCAAGCGGATGGTCAAGGAATACATGAGGCAACTGTATGCGCCGGCCACCGCACGTACCCCGAACAAATGGTAGCGTGATCCATCGGGGACACGTGGCTTGGCGACACTCTCGCTTGTCGGCATGGGCTCTCCCCGCCGGTCTTTTTCTGCTCACATGGGCCCTACCCCTCCCGGCAACGGGAGCTTCAGCTTCGCCAAAATCTGCCCTCACCCCACTCGAACGACAAGCGATGACGCGATATCAGGCTGGAGAGTACGACGGCGTGTTACAGCTCCTGCAGAGCCTGCCAGCCGGCCAGGAACCGGGCCGGGAATTGGTTCGTTATGCCATCCTGAGCGATTTGAAGCTTGGAAAGCCCGAAGCAGCCTGGAAACTGTACCCCGCACTCGTCGCCCCAAATCGTCCAGATGAGGTGGGGGTATTACGAGAGCTGGCACGAAGTTTTATTATCACTCGGGTCCGCGACTCCCAGGAGCATATCCGCATTGCCGCCTATACCGCCCTAGCAGAAATGGGTGAGAGCGACACGTTGCCGATCCTTGAAGACGGCCTGCTGGATTCATCCGCACTGGTCCGTGCCCGCGCCGGCGAAGCGATCGGACGGAGTGGCCTGGCGGGACAATCCTCCGCGCTGAAGCGGGCGCTACGCGATGAAGCACCCGGCGTCCGTATTGCGGTAATCAACGCGCTCGGTGATGCGAAAGTATCCGCCATCACAGATCAGCTCACCGAAATCGCGCGGGTTGATGAAGGGCCGGAATCCATTTTTGCCTTAGCCGGATTGTACAAACTCGGACGCACGGATGTGCTGACGGATATCACCAACGCCGCCACCCTACCCGACCCCGAGGTGCGAATGGCGGCTGTAGGTATACTGGGCCGTCTGCGCCGCCCCTCAAGCATTTCAGCCCTCAGTCAAGCCGTGTACGACCCCCACCCGGCTGTCCGCGCCTTCGCGGCAGGAGCGCTGGGAGAATTCGGCAGTGCCGATGGGATCGCTCCCTTAACCCACTCCGTGGGTGACGAAAATCCACGCGTTCGTGCGGTGGCTGCGTCCAGCCTCGGTCGCTTGGGTGCTGCCGAAACACGCAGTGTGATCCAACCTCTGTTGCGAGACCCAGACGAGCATGTGCGCATCAGCGCCGTGGAAGCCCTGCTGCGTTTGGGTGACGCCAGCGTGATTTTGAATGCAGCGGATCTGGCCCGACATCCTGATCCATCGATTCGCGGAGGGACGGCACAAGCCTTGGCGGCAGCGACTACCCCCAATGCCATGACCATTCTTGAGAGCTTGATCAGAGATCAGCAACCACTCCCGCGCCTTATGGCCGCTCGTGCATTAGGGAAATCACGGCTCCCGGGACTCGTCGTACCCCTCAAAACGGGGCTACAGGATACGGATGCCGCCGTCCGGATTGCTTCAGCCGGAAGTCTCTATCAAGTGCTGTCGCGAAAGGACAAACAAGGGAGCGCCCGCTAGGGGCTGAAAACCAAGATGCTCAGGTTTATTGGGCTGCTGGTGCTGCTGGCCCTGTCATTCGGGTTCGGCTATCTCTGGGGGAAACAGCCGACGAATAATCTTGAGCAAACAGTGAAAGATTTTTCGCGAAATATGGTGGACACGACGCTCGGAATCGAGCGGGACTTCCACCGACGCCAAAGCCTTGTAGACGCCAAAGGTCGGGTGATACAGGCAAAGGCCGAACTGCTCAATAAAAATACGACTGAGGCTGCGAAGGAATTGGCCGAAGCCGTAAACTCACTTGAGACTGTCACGCGAGGAGGGAAACAAATCGATCCTCAGGCTCACGTGAGGGAGTTGACCGTGAAAATTAGAGAGCTCCATCTTGAGCTTTCTCTCGGCAAGAAAGTCTCCGCCACAAAACTGGACGAGATTCAAAAAGAACTGGACGGTCTCCTGCGCAAGTGACCCTGACGCTATACGGTCGCCGGTTGCTTCTTCCACTTGGCGAGAATGCGCTCGACTCTCATCTTGACCACCATATCGCTGTCTTTCAATAGGGGCTTAATTGCCTCGCGACCACGTTCATGGCCGATAGCTTCAAGTGCCGCAGCAGCCGTTAACCGAGTAAACCAGTCCTTATTTTGTAACATCTCGATCAGCGGATCGATCGCCTCAGGTGATTTAATCCGACCCAACGCAATCACCGCTTGCTTCCGGACCAATTCCTCTTTGTCCTTCAACGCCTTGATCAAACCTGGCAGGGATGGTTCGCCAAGGCTCACCAAGGCATCGGTGGCGTCCTCCATGAATTCATCATTGCGAAGCTGCTGCATCAGCGGCGCCAGCACTCGTTCATCACGAATCTTTCCCAGCGCCATGATGGCGGACTTGCGCACGTCCCAATCGCGAAGCAGCTTAAGAAGCACGTCAACCGCCGGAGAGCCTATCTGCCCAAGGCCGTCAATCGCGACCTCTCGAACCTGCCAATCGCCGTCCCGAAGAGCACCGGCAAGTGGTTCCACACAACGCTCATCGCCCATTTCTCCCAGCGTAATCGCGGCTTCTCGTCTGACCACCCAGTCAGGATCCTTGAGGAGATCGATTTGAATATCGATCTCGTCCTTTACTTGCTCTTCTTCAAGAGGCACTTCCTGCATAGGATCAGTGAGGTCCTGAGCCGCAGTCGCAGAATCAGACGATGCGGCGAGTTGGTCGGAGAGCTGATCTGTCAGGATCTCATCCGCGACCTGGCCAACAGGGGAAGCAGCCTGGGCCTGTTCTTCTTTTTCACCAGCTTGTTCCATAGCAATCTTCCTTGTTACGCACGGAAATGGGGATAGCGATCAGGTCCTGGCCCGGAGCCGACTAGGCTTTAGTTTCAGTTTGCTTTCCCGCTGCATGCTTCTTTCGCGACGAAAGCGCACGCCGTTTTCGCTGCACTCGTTTGAGTCGCTTGCGCAAAGAACGCGCAGCAGGATCCCCCAAAAGTTTCTTTTCATCTTTCACCCGCACCGCAATTTTCTTCTTGAGTCGGGTTTCGTCTGATTCACCGGTCGGTTTCTTTGCCATGCAGCCCTCAACCTCCAACAGTTAAAATCGACAAAAATTTGGAGTGACGACGCAAACACTCGTCACCCGGAGCAGGCAGTCTAATCAAGTGCATACGGGAGTGTCAACTGATGGGACGTGGCGCGCGTCCACTTAGGAGACGACTAGCACGGGAACAGTATTGTGAGCCGTATGGTCAGCCGCCAGCATGCTACCGATACGGCGTTCACGTCGCACATATAAGGCTTCTTGGGGCATCATTCGGACAGGAACAGCGGGCACCTCAAACACTTCTTCCGGCCGACTGCGTTGTCTCGCCGGACGCGTATCCCTGCTTAAGAGGACGCCCGCGACAGTGGAAACCTTTCCAGCGGGGATAGGCGCGACCGCACGATGATCTCCCATCACCTCAATCTGTACGGCTGTTGTACCGGCCTCCACCATGCCAAGCTCTCGAGCCGCAGCATGAGAGAGATCCAACATTCGACCTGTGACATACGGGCCTCGATCGTTGATTCGAACTTGGACAGACTTCCCATTCTCCAGGTTGATCACACGGACTATACTGCCTAGCGGTAATTTGCGATGAGCAGCCGTATAGGCCGTCATATCAAAGACTTCTCCATTCGCCGCGAGTTTTCCATGAAATTCCTTTCCGTACCATGAGGCGACTCCACGATCTTTGATTCCGAGATCCAGAGGGAGTTCACCTTTCGGCAGGGAAGAACAGGCACTCAGTAGGAGGCAACCGGCCAAGGGGACTACAGCATATCCAGCCTTACGGTGAGAAGCGTTCCGGAAATTCTTATCCATGGAAGTACCTCGTGTGAAAGCCGACCGTCACAAGCTGTTTGACCACCCTCGTACAAGGTGGTCTCAGGCTACGGAGGATTCCCCTTCGCGACAATACCGTTAGGGTAGGAAGGCCCCCTACAAACGGACAGAGAATCCAGCATTTCAAGAAACTGGAATCGGCGCTCTCACCGAACAACCAGGAACGAACAGAGAGATGAAAGCCACCCTAACCTGAAGAGCTGAACACGCCGAGATTCCTGACTGCGCGTAGTTCAAGATTGGACACTATGAGGCCCCCAAGTGGCCTACTCGGCAGTACAGGATGGCATGTAACGGCCAATTGAATTCTACAGGGCGCAGGCCAGGTTAGCGAAACCGAATGGTCCGATCCTCAAATTTGGTATTTACGACAAACCGCTCAAAATTCTTTTCCAGCACTTCGGAGAGGATCTGCTCACCATCCTGCGGTTCAAACCACAGCACATTGTCATGACTACCTGAGTGCGCGTCTGTTCTTGTGAGGGAACTGTGATCCTGGCGGTTGCTCGCCTGAATAACCAGCTTACTTTTCGCTTCAATATCCGTAAGCATGAAGCCCCGCTTGGCCTCGACCGCTAAATCAAGAATTTTTCCGGACAACACAATGTCTGGACCGCTCTCGGATGCCGGCGGCTCGCTTTTCGCATATTGAGCCTGCCACCCCTTGCCCTTCAAATAATCGGCAAACGCCTGAGCCGTTGCTTCCCCTGCACTGCCACTCGGCACATTGAAATAGCTTTCGCCCCCCCACATCGAACTCCGGCTACCCACGTTGGTTCGATCGGCCCGCCCATCTTCAAACGGGATCACCGTGACCCGAGGCCCAGACATCGACTTAACCACCTGACCGGTGCCGTTGCTTTCCGTCGGCGGCTTTGGGTTCAAGCTCATCGGAATGATATCGCTCTTTCCGGAGCAGCCCAACAGGAGCAGCAACCCGACGGCCACCGGCGCAGTCATCCCCCGCACCCCATGCTGTCGAATCATAGAATTTCTCTTCCTCCTTATGAACAAGACACTACCATCGTGCCGTGTGATGTTGTCTTAATTACGGTGGAGGACGATCGATCGAACGGTGAGGCCGTCACGGGTCTTGACGTACTTCACCGTCACATTGTCCCCCGGGTGAATCTGATCGAGACCGATCTTTTTTTTCCCTCGCAGAACAGTGGCGCCTTGTTTGACCATCGCCCCAACGATAATTTCTTCTTTGGATCCATGAAGCCCCTTCACCACAATGACAGGAGGCGTATCCCCCGGACTGATGGATTGGACCGTCCCTCTAATTTCATGCACGGTGGTATTCGCGGCATAGACTGAGCTTAAGAGGCTGCCCAGGCCGGCAAACACTACACAGAGCAACGCGCCAAGAACCAACACCCCCAACAAGCTTGATCGCGGCTGATTCATCACCCACCTCGTCCGTCGTGGAGCGCAACTTGACAGAAAAGTCGCGGAACTGTAGCAGTTACGAATCGCGCTGTAAAGTCAGGTGACGGCTTTTTCGCTCCGCCACCAGATGAAGGGATACGTGTCTCTCAGTCTTTCCCAATCCGGAAATGAGTCTGAGCGACGGTCGATGACTCTGAATATCTGCCCCCTGTTCTGACTCGGTCGGGTTGATCAATGCTCCGTCGTTCTGCCGAGCCGGTGTGGCTCATGCCTGCTTCCGGCTTGCCGCAGAGATGGACTGGCACAACGTTCTTCGGGCGTCGTTCAGCGCCAAGGCGACCTCATTGTCACTGATCCGTAACGCGATGGCATCCAGTTGTTCAACGGTCACGCCGGGTTTAAGGTATTGATGGGCGTTCGGCAAAGACTTCCGCTTCTCATAGGGCGTTTTCATGTCCTCGTCGCGAGCGCGTTTGCGCGCCGTTCCCTTGGCATCCGTGATCGTCTCCGGGAAGAAGCAGGGGCGGTGGAAGTTGACGTACGGGTTGAGGCAGTCCGCACAGCACGCGTTGACCTGTTCGGCGAACAGTTGCGGGAGATGGGCATAGCCCAGATGCGTACGCACCACGGCGCCGTTCTGAGCCTCTGCCCAGGCGTTATCGTTGGAGTGCCGGGGGCGGGACTTGGTGAACTCGATGCGCAGCGTCTCCAACAATGTGGCGACTTGGTCATTGATGGACTCCGAGCCGTTATCGGCGTGGAATCCCAGGGTGGTACACGGAAATCCCTCCAACAGCTGCCGGATAACCGGCAGCCGATAGGCCTCGCTGATCTTCTCGCAGGTCACGACGAGCTGGCACTGCGTGACGCAGTCCACCGCATTGATGTGGTAGCCCCCTTCACCCCGTCTTGGTCGCCCTGATGCACGCTGTC
>JACQHN010000489.1 GCA_016199015.1 Nitrospira defluvii | reverse complement strand
GGGAAGACCTCTATTACCGACTGGATGTGATCCCGATCAAGCTCCCGCCGTTGCGCATGCGGACCGGAGACATTCCCTTGCTGAGCCAACATTTCCTGGAGAAATTTTCCAAGGAAAGTGGTAAACCAGTTCCGACGATGAGCCAGGAAGCCATGCGCGTGCTGTTGGCGCATGAGTGGCGAGGCAACGTTCGTGAGTTGGAGAACGTCGTCGAACGCGTCGTGGCTTTCACCACGGGATCGTCGGTGACGGATGCGGATATTCGCGGATGGCTGCACAAGCCGGTGAACAACCAGCAGGCTCTGCCGGCTGAGTTGCCGGAAGACGGCCTGGATCTGGAAGGGCTCATCAACACGATCGAGAAGGGCTTGCTCCTGAAAGCCCTCGAACGGAGTCAGTGGGTCAAGAAGCGGGCTGCGCGATTGTTGCGGTTGAATACCCGGTCATTCCGGTACCGTCTCGAAAAATACGAAATCAAAGGAGGCCGGGACTAGCGCCGCCCCAGTGATCTGCGAGTGAATGCTATCAGCCTGCGTGTTCTGACTCCTGCCAAAGTCAATCTTATCCTTCGCGTGCTCGAGCGGCGCCCTGATGGTTTTCACGCCATCTGGTCGTTGATGCACACGGTCGGACTCGAAGACGAACTCACCCTCACCATCCAGCCCGGAGGCCCTCGTCGGATCGCCTTGCGTTGCGACCATACCGCACTGGCGGCGGATCAGACTAATCTGGTCTATCGGGCCGCGCAGCTGGTGCTGGACCAGGTCGATCGAACCGTGGATCTGTCGATCACCCTGACAAAACGCATTCCGCTTGGAGCCGGATTAGGGGGCGGAAGCAGTGACGCGGCCGCCACCATTCTCGGCCTGACTCGCTTGTTGGAATTGGACTGGTCGGTTGAGCGGATGACCGAGATCGGGCAACAATTGGGCAGCGACGTGCCCTTCTTTTTCCTGGCGCCTGCTGCCTCTGTCGCTGGTCGAGGCGAACAGGTGCGACCGGTGCAAGTGACTGGGACCCGGTGGATTGTGCTGGTGAATCCCGGGTTTCCCGTGGAAACGAAATGGGCCTACCAGCAGCTCTCCGCAAGCAGAACAGCCGTACGGCCCCTCTCTCAGGCATTGCAGCAATTGAGTCGCCGCTCGGTGCTGGACTGGTCGGAGATCATTCAATGGGCGGAAAATGATTTTGAAGGCCCAGTGTTTGGGCAACATCCGGTGCTGGCACAGATCAAACACCAACTGCTGAGCCAGGGAGCTGAAGTCGCCCTGTTATCCGGAAGCGGCGCCACGATGTTCGGGGTCTTTCCAGATCAGGCCGGCGCGGAGCGGGCCGCCGCAGTGTTTGCGCGCGATCCGAACATGAAGGCCTATGCCGTGCCGACCGCCGGCGCACCAGTGACAAGTGTGGCCTGAGCGCAGCGGTTGGGCGAACGTCTGATGGATGGTCCTGCCCCGTGCAAGCTCGGTTGATCCCACTCGGGCCTGTCTCGAATCGGTTGACAACTTCCCAGAGTTTTCGCTATTGTGCTGAGCTTCGGTAGGCGTCCTCTTGTCCTGACAGTGCACGAGGCTCAGCGGGATTGTAAACAGGTCCTGTCCGTGCCCACCGTTTTACACGAATTCGACAAGAACCGTAACAGCATCGGCATCGCCACGTACCGTATTGAAGGGGTGGAATGAACAGGGAACTGAAGCTCTTTTCGGGCAGCGCCAACCCTGCGCTTGCGGGCGCTATTTGTACCTATCTCGATCTGCCGATCGGCGCCGCGACCGTGTCCTCGTTCAGCGACGGCGAAATCCGGATGCGTGTCGAAGAAAACGTGCGCGGGGCCGATGTGTTTGTCGTCCAGTCTTGTTGTTCCCCGGTCAACGACTCGATCATGGAAATGCTCATCATGATCGATGCGTTGAAACGTTCGTCGGCCAACCGCATTACGGCGGTGATTCCCTATTATGGCTATGCCCGGCAGGACCGCAAGGATCAGCCGCGCGTGCCGATTTCGGCGAAGCTCGTGGCCGACCTCATCTCGACGGCCGGAGCGGACCGGGTGCTCACGATGGATCTCCATGCGAGCCAGATTCAGGGCTTTTTCAATATTCCCGTGGATAATCTCTATGCCCTGCCGGTTCTCATGGACTACATCACGAAACGGAAGATTGCAGATCTGGTCGTGGTGTCGCCGGATGCCGGAGGAGTGGAGCGAGCCCGGGCGTTCGCGAAACGGTTGCAAGTCAATCTCGCCATCATCGATAAGCGTCGTGAAGGGCCAAACCAGGCGCAGGTGATGAACATCATCGGCGACGTGCAGGGAAAAAGCGCCTTGCTGCTCGATGACATGATCGATACGGCCGGCACCATTGTGCAGGGGGCCCAGGCCTGCATCGACAAAGGAGCGCGGGAGGTGTGGGCCGGTTGTACGCATGGGGTCTTGTCGGGCCCCGCGTTGGAGCGGCTCCAGCAGTCCTGCCTGACGGAAGTGCTCGTGACCGATTCGATTCCGTTGCGCGGGAAAGAGCAGAAGTGTCCAAAATTAAAGGTGTTGTCGGTGGCCCCCCTGTTAGGGGAGGCCATCAGGCGCATCCATGAAGATGAATCAGTGAGTTCGTTATTCGTGTAGGCCGTCCGCGTCGAGCGACTGGTCGAGGAGGAGTATCATGAAATTCGATTTGATCGTTGAGAGCAGAGAAGGTGGAGGCAAAGGCCCCGCGCGTCAACTTCGTCGTGCAGGTCGGGTTCCGGCTGTGTTGTATGGACAGGGGGAATGCCTCCTGCTCTCAGTCAAGCCGGAAGAGCTCGTGAAAATTCTGCGTGCCCAGGCCGGATCCACCGCGCTCATTTCCATTACCATCAATGGGGCGAAATCCAAGGCGAAGCGCACAGCGCTGCTGCGGGACTACCAGGTTGACCCGATTGCGGGGAATGTTCTGCATGCGGATTTCTTCGAGGTGGCGATGGATAAGCCGATCCGCGTGAAGGTCCCCGTGCATCTGACCGGCGGACAGCCGCTGGGACTGAAAGAAGGCGGCCTACTGCATCAGGCGCTCCGCGAGTTGCATGTCGAATGTCTTCCGTCGGTGTTGCCGGACTTCATTGCAGTCGATGCGTCGCAGTTGCAGATCAATGAGGGTATCCACCTGAAAGACATTCAGAAGACGGATGGCTTGCGGTTTCTGGACGATCCCGACCACATGGTCGTGAGTGTGGCCGCACCGATGACCGATGCCAAGCTCGAATCGTTGCTCACCACCGGAGCGCCTGGTGCCGAAGGGGCCAAGGAACCGGAAGTGGCCGTGAAGGGCAAAGGGGTGGCCGAAGGAGCCGCCGGTGCGGAGGCAGGCAAGGCGGGAGACGCCAAGGCCGGCGCAGCGGCGCCAAAGGCTGGAGCAGCTGCCGCCAAGGGTGATAAGAAGGAACCGGAAAAGAAGAAGTAGTCGCGTTGCGCCTTCTCGTTGGATTGGGCAATCCCGGAGTCGATTATGCCGACACGAGGCACAATATCGGCTGCTGGGTGATTGAACGGGCAGCAGCGCGTTGGTCGATACGTCTCACTAGGAAGGGCGCGGCCCAGCGAGGCTCGGGTCGCGCCGGTTCCAAGCTGGTTGAACTCGCCAGTACCCTCGACTGGATGAACATCACTGGCCCCCCCCTCAAGGGGCTCCTCCGCGAACTCAGTCTGACTCCCGATGATTTGGTGGTGGTGCACGACGACCTGGATATGGAACCAGGGCGTCTGCGGATCCGGCACAACGGCGGGAGCGGCGGCCACAACGGCATCAAATCGGTAATCGAGGCCTTGGGAACGCCGCAGTTCGTGCGGCTCAAGATCGGCGTCGGTCGTCCGGCCCCGAGACAAGACTCCGCCGACTATGTATTGGAGCGCGTCTCGCCTGATGAGATGGCGGTCTATGAGCCGTGCCTCGAACGAGCCGTTGATGCGCTTGAGCTGCTGCTGAATCGCGATCTTGCGACGGCGATGAATCAGTTCAATGTGCGAGAAAAAATAGAGGGAGAGGAGCGACCGAGTTAGCCCTTTCCTTGCAGAGCGCACACGATGGGGCTAGCAGGCTGCTGAAAAAGGCCCTCAACTTCGTTCTCGACTCGTCACAATCCTCAACGTACTTCGGGGAGCAAACTTTCGGCTGGAATCCGGCGACCACCGGGCTGGTAGCTGCCGCTCAAGGCCAGAGCCGATTTGGTCTGCCGTAAGCCTCTCCTCCGCTTGGCTGCGGAACTCGTTCCGTTTTGAGCGTCGCTCAAACGGAACTTCAAACAGTCCTCGCCACCCGCAAGCGGGACGCTCCAGATCGGCAACGGTCAGACACAAAACGGCTCTCATGCACGCGTCAGCCACGCAGCCCGGTGGTCCGGAGCAGCTGAGGGGCTATTCAAGCTTTTAGGATTCTTGCGGCCACGCTCTGGCGATCCTAGCGCCTAGGCCGGTTCAAGTTTGTGCTCTCCAGATACCCACCAGACCCCTGCCAACCCGGCAAAAGCGATCGAGACTCTATCGCACATAGCTGAGAAATGATAAAGAGTTTCTACCGTAGCACTCTAATTCGACTATGCCAGATTCGTACAATAAACATGGATTGAGCCGGACTATCCCTGAGGATATGAAGAGACAGGTGAGGCAGGCTTGTGGCTTCGGGTGTGTTTGTTGCGGGCTGGCCATTGTGACCTACGAGCATATTGATCCCGAGTTCCATAGTGCAGAGAGTCATGATCCGGAGAAAATGACGCTCTGGTGTGGGGGCTGCCATGGGCGAGTTACGCGAGGGTTTTGGTCCAAAGAAAAAATAAAGGAAGCGAGGCACGACCCTTTCTGTATTCGACAGGGCAAATGCCAAG
Source organism: Nitrospira defluvii (assembly GCA_016199015.1). Lineage (GTDB taxonomy): Bacteria > Nitrospirota > Nitrospiria > Nitrospirales > Nitrospiraceae > Nitrospira_A > Nitrospira_A defluvii_B. The sequence goes on along the minus strand of JACQHN010000489.1, from coordinate 492 downwards.
ACGCTTTCGATATTGGCAAACGGGATTTGACTGTCTGGATTGGGACGGTCAAGGTTGTCAATATAGAAACCATTCTGCGAGTTGATCAAACTACTTTACTGTCAATCGAACCACCCGAACAGCCAGGAGCGCCCTATCGACTGTCTGGCGAGTTCTACGATGATTCTGGAAACCTTCTTTTCAAAATTTTGAGAAATGAATGGTTTGGCGAGGTCAGCAATTGGGATATGGAGTGCATTGGAGGTACGATTGCAATCAAGACCAAGCCTTCTCATATCAGCCTACAGATTCTTTGTATTCCTCCCGGCGGAATCATGATCGAAAAAATGAACATGTCTTTCAGCAATACACGATTTATCTGTGATCGCTATGAGCTTCGCGTGAGAGGACATGATAAAGGTATTGTCATTATCTCCGGTCGTGAAATTGTGGCTCATAGCACAGGATGCGTGGCTTTCTCGGCGATTAGTAAGGGCGTTCATCATGCTCAAT
>JACQHN010000439.1 GCA_016199015.1 Nitrospira defluvii | reverse complement strand
GCCTGATGGAAGAGCTGGAGGACCTCGAAGATCTGCGGCGCGAAAAAGCCAAGGCGGAAAAGGGCGTGCACTTCGCTGACGTGCTGAAGGAGTACGAACTCATGCACACGTCCATCTTCCGCGATAATGGCCTACGAGGTTCTTCTTCAACCTCCGGCTCGCAAGGAGTTTCTGGCCCTTCCTCCCGACATCGCAAAGGAGATCACTCAGGCACTTCACACGCTTGAGCAGAAGTCACGATCACACCAATCCATCAAATTGTCAGGAGGCGAAGGCCATCGCCTCCGAGTCGGTGACTATCGCATCCTCTATGAGATCAACGATTCGCTGAGGAAGGTCATCGTGTATCGTGTCAAGCATCGCCGAGAAGCCTATCGATAGCCCGGCTGAAACCATGCGGGGAAGTCCAGCGCAGGGAGGGCAACTCACGCATCGTCCTTCCCCTGTATCGCGCCGTCCCCATGTCCGTCCTCAAACCCGGTCGCCACGGATACAGGACTCTCTTCTGTGGGCATAGGCCAATCAGAATATCCTTGGTCAGATTCACTCCTGCGGTATACAAGAGAGCCACGATCGGCCTCGGCAGCCCGCGGATCAGGCCGAAGGGGAGAGCAGGCGGAAGCACACAACAACCACGGCGCCGGATGGATGGGGCAGCACGCGCTCGTGCCCGGCCTTGAGGAGAAGGGCCGAAGACGGCCGGCCCAGTCGAAACCAGGGCCAGGGGAAAAGTAGCCTGGCCCCTTATTCTTTCCGTGCGATGCCACGTCGAGCTATGATGCCGCTCCCCACGATCGGATCGTTGCCCTCCTCCGCTCGTCTGGTACGGTGGCGACCCAATGTGATAGGCTCCGCCCAGTGGAATTCGAATGGGACCTCGACAAAGAAATCCAGAACATCCGGAAGCGCAAAGTGAGTTTCACGGAGGCCGTCGAATCGTTTTTGGATCCGCATGGCATTCAAGTGGTCGACAGCAAACATTCGGCGCAGGAAAAGCGGTTGTACTGGGTAGGCCGCATTTCCACGGGCCGCATCCTCACGACCCGGTTTACGAAGCGCGGCAATAAGATCCGCCTCATCGGCTCCGCCGAATGGAGAAAATTTCGGAGGTTCTACCATGAAACACCCAAATCTCAGTCACCTGAGCATTGACCGAGTGGCCACGAACAAGATCCGTAGGGCGCTCTCAAAGAACAACCGGGTGACCATCACAGTCAATCTCGACTCGGATAGTCTCAAGGCCCTGAAGCCACTATCGCGCAACACCGGAATCCCCTACCAGCGACTCTTGAACACTCTGCTGACAACCAACGTCACACAGCAGGAGTCGATCCAATCCCGTCTGAATCGACTCGAACAGGAACTCCGCAAAATCAAGCGCCACGTTGCGGCCTAACCCGCATTCTTCATGACGGTTCGTCGCAAAATCGCACAGTCGCCATGCGAGACGGACGGGACGAGCGAGACGAGACGGAATCCAATCAGTCCACGTCGCGCCTCTCTCGCATGTCTCGTGTCTCGCGCATCACGCGCCACGGTCTGTGGCCGCTGGCCCTGGCGCGACTGATGGCCGGGTAGAGGAGTTCAGGGCAGAGTGGCGCTCAAGGAGACTGGCTCCGCCATCTGCGGCGGTGCCTGTCCCCGTTCTGTGGTCCTTATCTCCAGCTAGGTTTCCGGGCCGAGCCTTTGCAGGATGTCTTCGTAAACCGTTTTGCGATGCCGGATCGCCAAGATCAACACGGCGTCTTCATCTATCTTGTAGACGACCCGATAATCCCCAACGCGGAGCTTCCAATATCCTTTCAAAGTTTTTCGAAGAGGGGCTCCGTATTGATGAGGCTGGAGTGTCAGACGGGATTCGATGGCGCCAGCGATTCGACGACGAAGGTTTCTGGGGATTTCCGGAACATCTTCTTCGCCAACAGCAGGGTGGTAACGGAGGGTGAAGGGCACTCAGCGCCTCAGTCGTTTCGAGAACCCCCATGTCTGAGCATGGGTTTTTGCGGCCCTCCTATCGAGCGTGGCCATCCGTCTATCGGCAACGCCAGACAGCGCGCGGTCTTCTTCAACCTCTAATGCGTCTTTTAGCAGGTCGCGAACTTTTAACGAGAGCGAGACACCCTCTCGTTTCGCCCATCGGCGAAGCCCCTGATACACGGGCTCGTCGAGCACAACGTTGACGCGAGGATTTGTCGCCGGCATGGAACCTCCTGAGGTTGGATTGCGGTCAGTGTAGCACTTGTGAGGTACCTCGACAAGCAAGGTCTTCTACAGCAAGGTCTTCGAAGGCGTCGCATGACGATTGACGAGCGGCGCAGCGCGAGGCCTCCCTTCGCTGGCGGGTCGCGAGGCTGTCGGATATCACAGTAAGAGTGGACCCCATCCAGTGGCGCCTTGACCGACCTCGACGGGTCTCGTCGCAGCCCCACGGAGTGGACCGCGGCCACCGAACGGGGAAGAAGGCGGGTCGGGCGAAGCGAACGGGGAACCTCTTCGGGAGAGAGGCGGACAGTGGACACCACGGGGGGAAAGCAAAGACAGGTGTCGGCTACGCAGCACTCATCCGCTCTGTGGGCATAGGCCAATCAGAATATCCTTGGCCAGATTCACCGCCTGCGGTAGACAAGAGAGGCATGATCGGGCTCGGCAGAACGCGGATCGGACCGACGGGGAGAGCAGGCGGAAGCACACAACAACCACGGCGCCGGATGACTGGGGCAGCACGCGCTCGTGATCGAGAGCCGGGAGAAGGACCGATGCCGTC
>JACQHN010000438.1 GCA_016199015.1 Nitrospira defluvii | reverse complement strand
GGCCAGCAGCAGGAGCAGCACCATCAGCAGCGAGGCGAACTCCGTCCGGTGCAGGTCTTCATACCGGAGATCCGAGCGTGGTTGCCCAAAGACCAATAATTGGACCAGTTCGGTGAAATACCAGGATGCGCTAAGCCAGACGACCATGATGAGAAAAAATGGTCCGGATGGCGCGAACTCAGGACTCAGCAGCATCCCCACGAAGCCGGAAAACACGCCGAAGGGCGGCATCCCCAACGCGGCGAGTGCCAGCAACGCCAGCAGGGTACTGAAGCGAGGCATGGGATAGGCCAAGCCGCCGAGCGAACGCACGTCGATATCGCCATAACGAGCTCGGATGACGTACCAGGCCAGCAAGAGTCCGCTCGATGCGAGTCCGACGGCACTGAGGTACACGGCGGCTTGCACGGGCGCGGTTCCCGTGTCGGCGATATACCACCAGAGTAGGCACAGGGAGGCGAGTCCCGCATAGGCGAGGCGGGACAACGGGCGTGGCTGAATGAATGCCCGCAGTGCACCATAACAGGCGCCTGCCAGCGCCAGAATCGCCACGGTGTGGAGCATCGTCACGGTCAGGGTCGGGAGCAGCCTGAGTAAGGTGTGGAATCCGAGCATGGGTACCAGCACGACCACGAAGGCGGGAAGATTGCCCGGTAATCCCGTCAGGGCCGCGACGAATCCCCCGTGCAGAGGAAGCAATGGCAGCAGGGTGGCACAGGTGACCAGGCCTGCGACGGTGGATGCGGGTGCCGGAAGCACCAGCGCCAGCAAGGTCGATGTTACGCCCAGGCCGTAGGACGCTAACCCTCGCCAGGTTTCTGGCAGGGCGCCCGGCAGCGAGCGAGAGAGCAAGCCACAAAGCAGGCCCAGCAGAATCACGAGTAAGAAGCTGCGAGCCGGTTCCTGACTGGTCAGAATTCCCAACCCCAATCCCAACAACACCTGCGTCATCAACCAGGCCAGGCGGTTGTCGGGATGCCGCGGCTGTCCGAGCAGCGAGAGGAACGCCGCCACTGGGAGGAGGCAGAGAAACGGTAGCTCAGCGAGCGGTTCGTTCAGAGTCCATGACAATCCCATCATGGCGAGGAGGCTCGCCACCGTGGTCAGCAGCGCCCAGGTTTTCATCCGGTGGAGTGAGGACCACAGAAGCAGGCTCAGTGTCGAGCCGAGGGCGGGAATGGCGAGGAGCAGCCAGGGCGTCATCCACGTCTGTATCATGCCCGGCCTCCGGTCATGGATTGACGGTCGCTGACTCGGGCGCTCCGATTCTGTGTCATCACGACAGCCGTTTCTCCACGCGCTGGGCGACTAGCGTCACGACTCGGCCGAATTTGACATACAGCTGGTCCAGGTAGAGTCGGTTCATAAAAATGACATACAGGCGGACCAAGAAGGCCTCGATCCATCCAGGAACCTTGACCGTGCGTCCATGCGCATGGGCATACAGATAAAACCAGCTCAGGATGGTCAGCAAGGTCGTCCCGACGACCAGACTGTCGAAGAGCCGTCCCGGCAATGCCGCGGCTCGAAAGTACGCCGCCACCTCATCCGGGTTCGGGTAGAGAAAATGGGTGAAGCTTTCCACCGCAAACAAGTACGTAAAGACGACCAAGACGAGCGTCAGCAGCATGGAAGCGGACACTTTCCAGGACGCGACGGCGCGAATGCGCGTCAGTGACAGAATGGCCTGCGAGGAGGTGACCCAGATAAAGAACAGGAAGATCACGGTCCCTTGCGATTCGAGCAGCGGAATTCTCAAGACGCCATGCGTAACCAGGAGGATCACCAACGGCAACAGGAGGGTCGTCAAAAAGCCAGTGGACCAGGTCAGGTTGGAGAAGCTGCTTTCTTCGACTTCGTGCCCGGCATGTGGAAATGAAGGTTCTTGCCGGGCCTTGTGGATCACGTTGCCGCAGTTCAAGAAGACGGTGCCCTTGAACAGGCCGTGCGCGATGAGATGGAAGACGGCGAGGGAAAAGGCGCCGAGGCCGCATTCCATAATCATGTAGCCCATCTGGCCGATGGTCGAAAAGCCGAGCGTCTTCTTGATGTCGTTCTGGGTCAACATCATGGTGGCGCCGAGGCCGGCCGTGAGCGTGCCGATGATGAATACGACGTGTAAGGTCGTGGGGCTTAGGCCATAGAGCGGGGCCAGGCGGTTCAGCAAAAATCCGCCGGCATTGATAATCCCGGCATGCAGGAGCGCGTGGACCGGTGTCGGCGCATAGAGGGATCGCGGGAGCCACGTATGAATGGGGAACTGGGCCGACTTGCCCATGGCGCCGACGAATATGAGCAGGGTCACCGCCGTGACACCATTCATGTCCCAGCCGAGTGCCGGCCAGAGGGAGAGGGTGACGGGGATCTCCGCGGCGCGGGTGAAGAGCGTCTGAAATTCGAAGGTGCCATAGAGGGAATAGGCCAGGACGATGCCGGCGAGAAACACCACATCGCTGAGGCGCAGGAGCGTGAAGGTGTTCGAGGCGCCGGCGAGCGTGGCGGGGTGCCCATGGTTGTGCGCCAGAAGAAACAAGAGCCAGGAGAGAATTTGCCAAAAAATAAACAGCATCACCAGATTGGCGCTCGAGACCATGCCGAGCAGCACCGAGGTCGTGATGCCGAGCAGGCCGAGGTATCGGCGATAGCCGCGATCCTGATACATGTAGCCCATCGAATAACGATAAATGAGGGTGGCCACCCCCGTAATGAGGACCATCATGACCGCGCTGAGACGGTCGATGTAAAACCCGATCGGAAAGGCAAGATTGGCAATCGCCGCCGGATCGTACAGCTGGACGGTGATAGCGCCCTCGGAGGTCACCAGCACCAGGGAGATGAGGGCTCCCACAAAGGCCGCGACGATGGGAAACAACCCGGCCCTCGCGTTCTGATCTTGATCCACGCGATTACCGGTCATGACGATGAACGCCGTCAACAGCGGCAACAGCGGGATGAGCACTAGGAAGGCCATGCCGATTCCATTCTTCTCATGAAAAGAAAAAGGCCAGCCGACGGTCCTTGAGACAAGGAACCAACGACTGGCCTGCACTGTCCCCGGCCTTTCCCTGAGGGAAACACCGGCAAGACCCTACTGCCTGTCTCATTGCATGAACACACGTGGGTCCGGGTCGCGCATGATTCACGGCCTCTCGACGGCACCACCGGAAAACTGTGTTAGATGTATCCGCGCCACCCTCGCAAATGCAAGCGAAAAGTCGAAGGAAAATGGCCCAGTGATTGGTCCGATGGGCCCAGTCCGCCACCTCGCGTTCATGGCCCTACTCGCACAAGACGCGGAGGGGGTTGGAGTGCACAGGTGGTCATGACTATAATCTGCCGCACGCAATCTCTATCAACCATCGAGAAGGATCAGACTGCCTGTGCCGAGCAAGGGAGAAAAGGAAGCCGCCGTCCGGACGGCGATCATCAAGTTCGAGCAGGAATTTCTGGGCCGTGGTCCGGACGAGGTCCGGGTCTTCATTGTGCGGGACATGCTTGTCGTGCGGTTGAAGGGTGTGCTGACACCCGCAGAGCGGCAGCTGGCCAAGACGGCGGAAGGCATCGATATGGTGAAACGGCTGCGTCAGAATCTCATCGCTCAGGGCCGGGAACGGTTGTGTGAACAGGTGGCGGATCTGATCGGCGCGAAGATCACGGCCTTGTTCACCGACATCGACACTGTGGTCGGGGAGCGCATTTTCGTTTTCACGTTGGAGTCCGACCTCGAAGCCAACTTCCGGTAGCCTCCGGGACACTGAGCACGATGACGCCCCACACCCTCGAAACCCTCACGTTTGATAACAGCTACGCGCGTCTGCCGGAGGTGTTCTACGCCAAGGTGAATCCGACGCCGTTCGCCACGGCGCCGTTTCTCATCAGTGCGAATCAGGCAGCGATGGAGTTGCTCGATCTTGATCCTCGGGAAGCGGCGAGACCGGAGTTCGCCGGAGTCTTCGGCGGCAGCCTCCTGGTGCCGGGCATGGAGCCGCTGGCCATGTTGTATTCCGGTCACCAGTTCGGCGTGTACGTGCCGCAGCTCGGCGATGGCCGGGCGATTCTGCTCGGGGAAGTGAAGAATGAACGCGGCGAGCGCTGGGATCTGCATCTCAAGGGCGCGGGCCTGACGCCCTTCTCACGCGATGGGGATGGACGCTCGGTGCTCCGTTCGGCCATCCGTGAATATCTCTGTTGCGAAGCGATGCACGGCCTCGGCATCCCGACGACGCGTGCGCTGTGCCTGGTCGGCAGCGACGACAAGGTGTATCGCGAGCAGGTCGAAACCGGCGCAACGATCGTCCGGATGGCGCCGTCACACGTGCGGTTCGGCACGTTTGAGATTTTCTATTACCGCAAACAGCATGAACATTTGGCAGTCTTGGCCGATTATGTCATCGACCAGCATTTTCCCCATCTGCGAGATGGATCGGAGAAGTACGTGGACTTCTTCGCCGAGGTGGTCGAGCGAACCGCGAGGTTGGTCGCGCAGTGGCAAGCCGTCGGCTGGGCGCATGGCGTGTTGAATACCGACAACATGTCGATCCTGGGAGTCACGCTGGACTATGGGCCCTACGGCTTCATGGACGACTACGATCCTGGTTTCATTTGCAATCATTCGGATCACAACGGGCGTTATGCCTTCAACCAACAACCCTACATCGGCCTCTGGAACCTGAGTTGTCTGGCGCAGACCCTGCTGCCGCTGGCGCCCAAGGAAGAATTGAAAGCGGCGCTCGACAGTTACCAGGCGAACGTCGATCGGCACTATCGCGAGCTGATGCAGGCGAAGCTGGGGCTGGTTGAACAACAGGCGGGGGATGAAGAGTTGTTGCAGGACCTCAAGTCGCTCATGGTCGGAAGCCGGGTGGACTACACGATCTTTTGGCGCGAACTTGGCACGTTTTTATCCGACGCGGGGGCAAAGAACGAACGGTTGCGCGAACATTTTCTGAATCCGGAACGGTTCGATGTCTGGGCTGGTCAGTATCGCGAACGGCTGCAGGTCGAGCAGAGCCGCGACGAAGAACGCCGCCAGCGGATGGACCGGGTGAACCCCAAGTACGTCCTGCGCAATTACCTCGCCCAAGGGGCCATCGAGAAGGCCCAGCAGAAAGACTATGCCGAGATCGATCGGTTGCTGACGCTGCTTCAGAACCCCTTCAGCGAACAGGCCAGCATGGATTCCTACGCCGCCGCGCCCCCGAACTGGGGCAAACACCTCAGCGTCAGTTGCTCGTCGTAACGCCTCTCCCCGCTTGTAATCCCCTCTTTCTTCTCAGGCCGCACGTTATCTATTTAGATACGCCCTGTATCTGTACGGATACGTTGGCATACGTACAGTGCGTCGTCTTGTGTCAAAACTAGGCGATTCATCGAGGATCATGCCATCAAGCAGATGGCACATAACCTGCTGAATCCACTTAGTGGCAAAGGGGTATCAATTGGTAATTCGACCCGGCAGCCGAGGGGAGACCCGTGGCCTTCAAGGGGGACGACTCAAAGTTCTCAGTTGTCACAACGGTGACGTTAGCCCTCGCGGTGGCGGCGGTGGTGTTCGTGAAGGAGCCGCTCAAGAGTTCACGGCCGGTGGGGAGTGGAACTGAATTGAACGGCGCTACGAACGAACTGAGAGTCCGCGCCAGGTTGTGGGAGGATCCGTTTGCCATAGTCCAGAAGGACTTCGAGTCCAGAAAGAAAAGCGGACAAGTTATCATCCGAGAAGGCAAGGTAAGTCTCTCAGGTACCGTTAACTCCTTGGGGCAATCAGCCGTCGCCGAGATGACGATGAAGACAGTAGCCAACGAATCGACAGACGACGGATTCAGGCGCTTGCAAGATACTATCTGGGATTCCCCAACGATAGCAGACGACCAGATCACCGCTCTCATTGTGATGACCGCAGGCGGTCCCTATGCAAATAACGTCGAGGCGAGAATCAACGATCGGTATGCTGTCGGGGCCGCGCTCGAAGTCGGATGTTTCGCACCGAACTCAACAGATTTTCTTTATTATTTCACATGGCAGTTCAAAGCTCATGACGTGGAAACTCCATACGAATGGTACGAGTACAATAAGACCGCCCGTTGTGGAGATTCAGGAAAGAAGGATGAACGTGTCCTCGTGCTATGGGTGATAGGGGAAGACTATCAAGACGAGATCATGAAGGGGATCAATGCTCTCATTGAGCAAATTTTGAGGGATGTAACACCAGAGCCAGCGGAGGCACCGAGCACTAGTCAGTATTGCCGAAGTATGAAGAGCAAAGGGGGGGAAGAAAAAAGGAGTTGTAAGCGCGTAATTTTTAAGGTGGTGGGGCCTTGGTATTCCTCGGAACTTGAGAGCATGCTCCGGGAAATTCAGATTGAACCAGTGAAGGGGAAAGAACAATTATGGCAAAAGAATAACGGAAAATTGGAGTTGTATTCGCCCTGGGCAACTGCGATGCCCGGCTTGCTCTCGTATGGAATGAAGGAAAAGAAGGGTACCACGGCTGAGAAGGATAAGAATGAGGTCGCATGCGATTCATATGCAACCTGCATGAAGGTGTTTACTGATCGGTTGTCGGAAGCACACATTGATGTGCAATACAGCATCAACAGCGACAAAGTGTTGTTTGAGTCGCTCTTTCAAGAACTCGATCGTAGGCAAGTGACCATTGGAGAAGATCCCATCGTCCTCATCGGAGAATGGGATTCATTCTATGCCAGAGCCTTGCCCATTACCTTCAGTGCGGCGGCCTGTCATTACATCACTGATCGGAATATTCGAAAGTCATATCCACCATCAGATCACCTAATGAACACGCTGAACGGGAAGTGCACAACCACCGAGGATGGAGTGAATGCGCTCATGAATGGTGAGATCTCGCCACGGGATATGAACATCAAACGGTACAGTTATCTGAGCGGCCTGGACGGGGAGTCTCTGGAGGATCAGCAAAAGAGACCGAAAGCCAAGAGCGAGGACAAGGAGAAAGAGCAGTTGGATGGCGGCAAGCTCAAGCTCCGCAATATCGCGTCCTATGAAAAGCCTGAAGGCACCTCACAGCTCGATTACGTCAGGAGACTCGTCTCACGCATTAAATCAGAAGAGCATGACAAATCGAAAGGGCACGATGATCACTATAGGAAGGTCAAGGCGATTGGGATTCTGGGTCGCGATGCTTATGATGCGCTCTTGATTCTGCAGGCGGTGAGGGAGGAGTTTCCAACAGTACTGTTCTTCGCCACCGATCTCTACGCGAGATATTTCCATGAGAGCGAGCAGAAGTGGGCCCGCAATTTACTCGTTGTTTCCCACTTTGGGCTGCAATTGGATCCGCAACTTCAAAGGGCTATCCCACCCTTCCGCGACACCTACCAAACCTCGACATTCCTTGCCGTGTTGAGGGCAATCGATCGTATTGCCCATCACACACAACAAGGAGAGTGCCAAAACGCAAGACCTACGTGCTATGCGTTGAGAGGGAGCCCACGCGAGATTGTTGAGTATAGTACGGAGATAGCACCTCGTCTTTTTGAGATCGGACGACACGGGGCTGTCGACCTCAGTGTGAATACCATTCCTATCGGAATGAAGTCGGTTCATCCTGCGCGCAATGATGTCGAGTCGGACGCCAGGACCGTTAAGATTCCCGAGGGATTGGAGAGGCTGTGGATCGTCCTTTTGACTATCTTCTTTGTGTCTGTCTGGAGCTACGGAAGGCTGTGGAACTGGGTGACTGCACGCGAAGAGACCGACAACAAGAAAAGAACTTGCAAGCGCTTGCTCAGAACAGCACCTCTTGTGTTCCTTGTCCTCTGTCTATTCATATTATGGTCCGGAGTTCATGGTTTTGATTATGAGGGGGATGAACCCTTTTCCTGGTCCGACGGAGTAAGCATATGGCCCACGGAATTGCTCAGGTTGATGGCCGGTCTGCTCAGCATCTGTTTCATGCTCAAGGCGAGGGCGGATTTGGCTGACAATACGCAAGCGCTAACCAGCCGATTTTTTCCCAACCATAACGGTGAGGTTGTAGTCATCAATGGGTTCTGGGAAAAGCTCACCATATTCTGGCGAAACATTGGTCGGAAAAATTTCAATGCGTTTTGGCAGGACCTCAATTGGATAGTCCATGGCTCGGAATACGGAAAGCCCTGGACTGCTGCCGATGTGTGGACTCGATATCGCCAGGCTCATACCTGCTCACAACGTGCAGGCCGAATCATTCTGTTAATTGTGCTCTATTTCATCATTATTTGGTCGACCGCTCCTATACTGAATGATGGACAATGGGGTCTATTCGTACCATGCCGGGGAGCCATCAGCTGCAGGGCAGATGGCATCGTACTTTTCCTAAGCGTAGTTCCGTTCATCATTCTCAATTTGTCTGTTTTGGATGCCGTCCTGCTTTGCACCAGATGGATCAGCGAGAAGTCGTTAAGTTCCGGGTTGAGCGAGGTGGAAAAAGTTCGTCTCATCGGGGAGCGAACTAGAATCGTGAATCGTAGGGTGCTCTATCCCTTTGTGGTGCTGTTTATTATCATCGCGGCACGGAACCACTACTTCGACCATTGGGACTTTCCTCCCGTCTTAATCATGGTTTTAACCGTCAACAGTCTGGTGGCTCTCGCCAGCGCTAGCCTGTTATATCTTGCGGCGGTCGGGACGAAGCGGACGGTGCTCGCATCTATCCAGGAAAAACTCGATCGGGCCCTGACTCAGGATGAGAATAAACCTCTTAAACCGGTTAAATCGTCTCCGGGCCCTTCGAGTGATCGCCTTCGTCAGATCATCAGCGAAATCAATTCCATTCAACAGGGCGCCTTCGTGCCGTTCTACCAGCAGCCGGTCGTGCAGGCCACCTTGCTTGCCGCCCTGGCCTTTCTTCAATATTGGTATCTTGGCCAGTAGCTGAAACGTCCTGCGACGTGACAATTGTCCGCAGCGACCTTCTATTGAGACTTTTTTGCCATTTACCAGTCGATGACGATATAACCGCATCCAGGCGATCGACCTCG
>JACQHN010000433.1 GCA_016199015.1 Nitrospira defluvii | reverse complement strand
GTAGGGCTTGAGGGATTCGTGCGTCTGCTTTTGATCCCATGGGCAACCACCGGGCGCCCGGAGCTGCGCCATGATGGCGACGACTCTATCAAACTGGTCGGACATGCGTATTCCCCTTCGTGGCGTCACTCTAGCTGAGTTCTTTCGCACCTTCAACGGGGCATCCTGCCTTGCGCCCCTCCAAGGCCTATGGTAGGGTACGCCCCTGCATTTCAAGTCGGCTGATCGGAGGCATCATCATGGGTGAGGAACAGGACCAAGGATTCGTCATCCGCGACCGTCGCGGACGGGGCGAGGACGCTCCGTCACCTTCGGCGTCGGCCACGCCTCCATCGGCTGCACCCTCAGCTTTCGAGGCGCATCACGAGCACGCCGATCCAAAAACATCGGCCGGGCATCTCCCGGTGAACTTTTCTTCCTTTGTGATCTCCATGGGAAGTTCGGCCTTGATGCTCATGGGCGAGCAATTGGATCCCCAGCAGCCGCCGATGCCCCTGAATCTCCCGCAAGCGAAGGAAGTCATCGATCTCCTCTCCATGCTCGAAGACAAAACGCGGGGCAACCTCACTGCGGACGAGCATGTCGTGATGGAAGACATGCTCTATGCGTTGAGGATGAAATTCGTCAGCTTGACCTCCGGAAAATCGACGCTGCACACCCCGTAGCCCCGTGCCCTCCGCCTGCGTGCCGTCCTGCTCCGCGGTGTCGGTCCCTTCCGTGGTCGAGCCTGTCCCAGTGCTCCCTCGTCCGTGACCGCTCCTCAATGAGGAGTATGCCAAGCGGATCTGTGCCTCTTTTGAGACTCCCCGCGAAATTCGTTATAGTGATGCTGGATCGATTAACCAGGACGTGATCCGGAGTCTTGCAAATGCCTGAATCGATGGACATGACGAAGCTCGTCCCGCCGGGTGTTCTGCCCGAGAAGGAGCCGTCGTCGTCCGCCTCCACCGAAAGTGAGCGGCGCAAACGCCACGTTCGGCCGGTCTGGATCGTCCTGATCCTGTTGCTGCCCTGTTTGGCCCTGACTTTCTACTATGCCCAGACGGCCATTCCGCTTGGTGGAGAGTCGGATTCCTTTCTGCCCAGCACTGGGTATGCCTTCGTCCTCCTGCTGGTCAATCTCGACCTGATCGGCTTCGTCGTTCTCACGCTGCTGCTGTCGCGTAATCTCATCAAGGCCTATTTCGAGCGGCGGCATCGACTCGTGGGATCCGGCTTTCGCGCGAAGTTGGTCGCCGCCTTCATCGGATTTTCGCTGATTCCCACCGTCTTGCTGGCGTTGGTGGCCAGCGGGTTGGTCAACAAGGCGGTCGATGTCTGGTTCAACGATCAAATTGAACATGTCATGAAGGATTCGTACGAGGTCGCGCGGATGCACCATGCCGGCCATGTGTCATTGGCGATCAATAGTGCGCGCGCCATCAGCCATGAGATTTTCCGTGAGGAACTCCTGTTGCCCGAGCAGCGGGATTTGCTGGTGGCGGCGATCGCCCGAAAACGCGCGGAATATGCGACGGCCGGGATCGAAGTCTTTTCTTCGAAAATGGAAACGCTGACCAAGTCGCTCGATCCCGAGGTGCCGGTTACAGTGCTTGATCTGCCGATCGGTCAACTGGTGTTGCAGGTGATCAACGGCAAGCAGGAGCTCACGTCCGTTCAGGAGGCTCAGACAGGGCGTTTGGTGAGGGCCGGCGTGCCCATCGCTTCCGGCATCCGCCGAGGAGAGATCGATGGCGTGGTGGTCGTGGATGCCTATGTGCCTGAATCCTTGCTCGGGAAGATGGAGAGCATCGGCCGCCAGTATGCCGAGTACAAACAGATGAAGGCGATGAAGAACCCCATCAAGGCTGGGGCCTATCTGCTCGTGGCAGTCATCACGGTCATGATTCTGTTCAGCGCCACCTGGTTCGGGTTCTATGTGGCCCGCGGCATCACCGTTCCGATCCAACGGCTGGCCGAGGCGACAGAATCCATCGCCCAGGGCGATCTGTCGGTGCGCATCGAAGCGAAGGCGACCGATGAAATCGGCACCTTGGTCGAATCCTTCAATCGCATGACGGCTGATTTGCAGAGCAGCAAAACGAAGGTAGAAGAGGCCAACGTGTCGCTTCGGCAATCAAACCTCGAGCTGGATCGTCGGCGCGCCTATATCGAAACGGTGGTCGATACGATCGCCGCAGGGGTCCTCTCCATCGATCGGCTAGGGATCATTACCACCTTCAATCCTTCGGCGGAGCGCATGCTGGGGCTCTGGGCCGATCGGTTTCGCGGTCGGTCCGCCAACGAGGCGTTCAAAGAATATAAGCTGGACCTCTTTCAGTCTGTGTACGATCGCATGCTGGCCGACCAGCGAGATAATATCGCGGTGGAAGGACAATTGGACTTGCAGGGGCGATTCCTGACCATCGGCGTGCATTGTTCCCGGATGAAGGATGAGGCGACCAAGGATCTTGGGTTCGTGCTGATCTTCGAAGACCTCTCGGAACTGATCAAGGCGCAGAAGGCGGCGGCATGGCGTGAAGTCGCGCAGCGGATCGCTCATGAGATCAAGAACCCGTTGACACCTATTCAGCTCTCCGCCCAACGGCTGCGAAAAAAATTCCAGGACAAGGCCCCGGATTTCGACCGGATCTGTGACGAATCCACGCAGGTCATCGTGAATGAGGTCGCCAGCCTCAAGCAAATGCTGGACGAGTTCTCCAAATTCGCGCGAATGCCGGCGCCGCACATGACGATGGACTCGTTGGATGACGTCGTCAAGGAAGTGGTCGCCCTCTACCAGAGCGCGCATCGCGAGATTGACTGTGTGGTGGAGCTCGACCCCGACCTGCCGCCATTTAATTTCGATCGGGAGCAGATCAAGCGCGTGCTGGTGAATTTGTGCGATAACAGTATTCACGCGATGAATCACAAGGGACACCTCTGGATCAAGACTCGGTATGACACGAAACAGCACCGGGCGGTCGTCACGGTGGCAGATGAGGGGACGGGTATCGCGCCGGAAGATCAAGAGAAGTTATTCGTGCCGTATTTTTCCCGAAAGAAGACCGGAACCGGGTTGGGGCTGGCTATCGTGCGGCGGATCGTGACCGATCACGACGGCCAGATTCACGCGGGGAATCACCAGCCTAAAGGCGCCTTGTTTACGTTCGAATTGCCGGTGTAAACATAGGCTGTCAGTAGCCGGCTTTCAGCGTTCAGCCGGTGCAGGAGTATATCCTCGAATGACGAAGCTGACTGCTGTCGGTTGAAGAAGTTGGAGAAGACATGTCTGCCTCGATTCTCATAGTAGACGATGAAGTGTCGATCCTGAATTCCTTGAGCAGCATCCTGGAGGATGAAGGCTACGAGGTGAGTGTGGCCAAGAGCGGGGTCGAGGCGCTCAAGTTGTGCGCGGTCAATCCGCCGGAATTGATGATGCTGGATATTTGGATGCCCGAGATGGACGGGCTGGAGACGCTGAGGCGGTTGCGGGAATTGGTTCCGAACACGCAGGTCATGATGATGTCGGGGCATGGTTCGATCGAGACGGCGGTGAGGGCCATCAAGCTGGGGGCGTACGACTACATTGAAAAGCCGCTGTCGCTCGAAAACGTCACATTGCGCGTGAAGCATGCCTTGGATCAGCACCGGCTTGAGCAGGAAAACCGTACGCTTCGCACCAAGGTGGAACGCAAGTTCGAATTGGTCGGGCACGCCCCGGTCATGCAGCAGTTGAAGCAACTTATCGAAACGGCCGGTCCGACCAACAGTCGCGTCTTGATCGGCGGAGAGAACGGAACCGGAAAAGAACTGGTGGCCAGGGCCATCCATCAACATAGCGCCAGGGTCGATCGTCCCTTTGTGGCGGTGAACTGTGCTGCCATTCCTGAAACCTTGATCGAGAGCGAGCTGTTCGGGCACGAGCGCGGC
>JACQHN010000469.1 GCA_016199015.1 Nitrospira defluvii | reverse complement strand
TTCCTGCTGCCGCTGCTGGGTCTGATTGCGCCGGGAGCCTGGGAGCAGGACCCATCCGCCATCGGCATTACGCTCGAACCGGACACGAATCAGCCTGCCCAGGCACAGTGAGCGGACGGCACATTTGGAATCGGCTCTTTTAGCGATCTAAGGATATGCCATCATGATTGACATCCATGGCTATACAGCTCTCAGCGCCACGACTCCGTTGGCGCCGTTCACGTTTTCACGCCGTGAAGTGGGCCGGCAAGATGTACTCATCGACATCCACTACTGCGGCGTATGACATTCGGACGTGCACCAGGCACGGGATGAATGGGGTGGCTCACTCTTCCCCATGGTGCCCGGACATGAAATCGTCGGCACGATCGAGAAGGTAGGCGCGTCGGTCAAGCAATTTACAGTCGGTCAAATGGTAGGGGTCGGCTGCTTCGTCGATTCCTGCCGAACGTGCCCCGCCTGCAAGAAAGGCCTGGAGCAATATTGCGAGGGGCATCTGAGCTTCACGTATAACGGCAAAGAGCGGAACGGCGTCACGCCCACCTACGGCGGCTATTCCACCAAGGTCGTCGTCGATCAGCGCTATGTTGTGCGGATTCCCAAACGCCTGCGCCCCGAGGAGGCCGCGCCGCTCTTGTGCGCCGGCATTACAACCTATTCACCCTTGCGACATTGGCGAGTGGGAAAGAAACATCGACTCGCCGTGGTAGGACTGGGAGGCTTGGGCCATATGGCCGTGAAGATCGGTAAGGCACTCGGCGCCAACGTCACAGTCTTGAGCCACTCCGACAAGAAACAAGCCGATGCCAAACGGCTCGGGGCGCGGGAGTTTTACGCCACCTCGAAACCGGACACGTTCACGACACTCGCCAAGCGGTTCGACTTTATTCTGGACACCGTCTCGGCGCCCCATGATTTGAACGCCTATCTGGAACTGCTCAAGACCGGTGGCACGATGATTCTCGTCGGCGCGCCGGACAAACCCGCTCCGCTGGAGGCATTTCCCTTGATTCTCAAGCGACGGCGCTTGGTAGGCTCCCTGATCGGGGGCATCAAGGAGACGCAGGAGATGCTGGACTTCTGCGCCAAGCACAAGTTCGGGGCGGACGTCGAAGTCATTCCCATCCAACAAATCAACGCCGCCTACGACCGCCTCGTCCGCGGCGATGTGCGCTATCGCTTCGTGATCGACATGCAATCGCTCAAGTAGCCCCATACACCAGACAAGCCTGACAAACCTTTTCATCTCTTCGGTTTGGACATCACCTTCCCTCATCACACTTGAAATGGGGTATTCCGCCATATTCTTAACTGTCTTACATGCTTATCATTGACTTACTTAATGTCGCAATGTAAGGTTATCTCGCTGCCAAGAGGAGGGAGTCATGGAAGCTGCCTACGTCACAACCAAAGGCCAACTCGTCATTCCGGCACGAATCCGTCGCAAATTAGGCATCAAGCCTGGCACAAAGGTATGTTTCGTCGAGCGCGGAGGTGAAATCCTATTCCAGCCCGTCACCAAAGAATACATTCGCAACATGTCCGGCATGCTCAAGAGCGCCACATCCGTGACAGAGGAATTGCTGGACGAGCGAAAGAAAGATCGAGAACACGAGGAGAGCAAGCTTGAAAAGCGCCGTGCTCGATAGTTACGCCGTCCTCGCCTTTCTCTTCGGGGAAGCAGGCCATGACAAGGTAGCGGCTCTCTTGGAGAGAGCCGCTGAATCCGACAAGGCGTTGCTCATTGCTGCCCCAAACTGGGCGGAAGTCCGGTACATGATCGCGCGAAAAGTGGGAGCCGCACGTTGGCGAGAGGTGCGAGCGAGGCTCCTGGGGCTGCCGATCGAGATTGTTCCGGCAGACCAAAACCTGGCCGAAGCGGCGGGCGAGATCAAGGTCACGAAGAAAATGTCGCTGGCGGATTGCTTTGCCGCAGCCCTGGCCATGGAAAGAAAAGTCGAAGTCTACACGGGAGATCCCGAGTTTCGATCGGTAGAGAGCGATCTCAAAATCGTCTGGCTCTGACTCCACTCATACACATCTATTTCAGATCCGCTTCAAGGGAATAGCCCGGCCATCCTTCACTACGCGCATCGACCAACACCCTCTCCCTCTCAATAGAGGGGTGGTGACCCTGCACCGCGGCTGGCGCGTAGCCTCGGGCCCCGCACTTGCCGAACAGATGCGGTTGCGAGCAGCGACGGCGAGCACTCCCCCTCTATCCGTTAGGGTGCCTGCTTGGTCTCCCACTGCGCGCGTCCAACGAGGGCCTTCTGAGGCCGCGCGTTGCGCGAGCACAGGGGACCACCAGGCCGCCCTATCCCGTTCCCATCTTTGCCAACTCCCCCAAATAATGCACGAAGGCTTTCATCCCGCCGGAGGCTTGGCCCCAGTCGAAATATTCATTCGGTGCATGATAGCCATGTTCGGGCAGACTGAGCCCCATGAAAAGAATCGGCACCTTCCAGGCTTTCTGCATCGTGACCACGGCGCCGATCGATCCGCCTTCACGGATGAACGCCGGCTCCTTGCCGAACCCCGCTTTCACCGACCGCTTCACCGCTTCGACATAGGGCCCGTCGAAGACACCGCGGAACGGCTGCAGCATGCCCTCACATTCGACCTTCACATCGGGATTCAACTTCGCGACATGCTTCTTCAACAGCGCGAAGGCTTTCTCCGGGGTTTGGTCCGGCACGAGTCTCATACTGACTTTGAGTTCTCCATGCCCCGGCACCACCGTCTTCACCCCAGGCCCGTGATAGCCGCCGACGAGACCGTGCACTTCGAAGGTCGGCTCGGCCCAGATACGTCGCATGACCTCCGCCGGGTCCTGCGTGCGGAGCGCCTTGAATCCATAGGCCTGTTTGAAGCGATTCACCTTGAATCCCGACTTGAGAAAGCTCTTGATCTCCGCCTTCGTCGGCTCGACCACATCGTGGTAGAACCCCGGAATCTTCACATGGCCGGTCTTCGCATTCACGCAGGCATGGACGATCTCCATCAACTCGGCCAGCGGATTGCGCGCCGCGCCGCCGGTCACCCCGGAATGGGCATCCTTAGACCCGGTCCGCAGGACGAGTCGCGCGCCGAGCAAGCCCCGCAACCCATAGGGCATCGCCGGCTGATTGTTCGACAGCCAGATCGTATCCGAAATCACCACCGAGTCCGGACGAGGAATCGCCGCGCGGTTCTTCATGGCCGCAGAAAAACTCGGGCTCCCGTTCTCTTCCTCCAACTCCCACAAAAACCGCACGTTGATCGGCACGCCCTGCTCAATTGCATACCACGCGCCGAACAAGGCCGCGAGGGCCGGCCCCTTGTCATCGGTCGCTCCACGCCCACGGTAGATGCCGTTGTCCTTCTGAAACGCGAACGGCGCCTGTTTCCACTCCGGCTCTTGTGCCGGCTGCACATCCATATGATTGTAAATGGTGACGGTCGGATAGGCCGGATCGATCGTCCATCCACCCGAGACCACCGGATAGCCAGGGGTTTCGACGATGTGCGCCTCCGCGCCGGCATCCCGCAGAAATTGCGCCGCCAGCTCTGCCATGCGCCTGATATCCGGGGCATACTGAGGATCCATGCTGATCGACGGAATCTCGACCGCCTGCCCCAGCATGTCTTCATACCGTGGACGAACATCGTTGATATAGAAGTCCAACTGCCGGTCCTCTTCGTTCATCTCTGCTCTGCTCCTCTCCGATCATTGTCGCCGAGTTCCGATTGCTGCCCTACAATTCAAAATTCAGAACTCATAATTCAGAACTCAGAACTCGCTTCGTTCGGCGGCGATTATATCGACTCGAAGAGAGAAAGCACAGGACGACGGCGATGATCGGCGCAAAGAATGGTAGAATGCGATTCATGAGCGACGAGTCCTCTCAGACCGCGCGGTGCCTACGTACATGGTTGATCTGCGGCCTCGCCGGCATGACCGTCGGCATGGTCATGGATCGCTCCCTCGTCTCGGCTGACGAGGCGGTCACCGTGCAGGAAGTCCTGGCGGATCCCGCGCTGTTCCACCTGCGGCAGATCACGTTACGAGGGACGGTACGTAACGTCCAGCCGCTCGATCCCTATGAGATCCCCGCCGGCTCGACCTGTTATGGCGGCTATCTCTTCAGCCTGGAAGATGATACGGCTACACTCCCGGTCGCGGTGCCGGGACTCTGCGGGGTCCCGATGGTAAAGGACCCTGACGTGGAAGACGGGGCGCGTGTGGCGGTGGACGCCACGGTCCAGGCCCCGAGTCATGGAGGCTATGCCTTGAGCTTCAAGGGCGGAAAGATCGCCATGGATCAGGAGGGCGTTGTACAGGCCATCGCGAACCGGATTACGCCGCTGGTGGAATAACTCATGGCGCTTCCTCTCCCCGAACAATCTCCCCGCCTCGTGACTCCC
>JACQHN010000045.1 GCA_016199015.1 Nitrospira defluvii | reverse complement strand
TGAGCCTCTGAGCGATGCGAGAACGCCGCTGGCGGACTTTTTCCGCATCCTGCTAAATGCTTATCCCGTTGCGTATCCTTGAGGTAGAGTCTATCGTTCGTGTCATGGCCAGACCCGACTACCCGAAAACAATGCGCGAGTTTCGAGAGCATTGTTCAACTCAACCCTCGTGCATGGAGTATCTCGCCTCGTCACGATGGCCCGAGGGTTTTATGTGTCCCAACTGCGCACACGCTGGGGGGGGGCTCAAAAAAGATCGGTTTCTGTATCGCTGCGGCCACTGCAAGCGAGACACGTCACCGACAGCTGGAACGGCGATGCATCAGCCAAAAATTCCGGTTCAAGATTGGGTCTGGGCAGCCTACATGGCTGCCACCCACACTCCAGGGTTAAGCGCAAAACAGCGACAACGGTATCTTGGGACCTCAAGCTATAAAACGGCGTGATACCTGCTGCAGCGATTTCGTCGAGCGATGGTCAACGAGAACAGCACGCCTTGAAGCGGAATGGTTGAAGCGGATGACACGCTGATCGCTGGACCTGCGAAAGGCAAGAACGGTCGCGGTGCTGCCAAGGGTCAGAGCGCATCCCTGGTGCTTGGAATGGTCGAAGTGTTGTCGTGCAAGGACGCAAGCGGAACGGCAAAGAAGCGCGCAGGCCGAGTTCGACTAGAAGTTGTCGATCACGCCGACGAGAAGACTCTCCGGATTTTTCTCGAGAACAATCTCACGCCCGGTTCAAAGGTTCAAACAGACGGATGGCGGGGTTATGCTGAAACAGCCCTGTTGGATGACCGACAGCTCGTCAACGTCCAGGATTCTCCTCAGAGCGCAAGCCGTTTGGCGCCACACATCCACAGGGTCTTTTCGAACCTGAACACCTGGCTCCTGGGAACCCCATGGGGTTGAGCCCAAATATCTGCAAGCCTACCTGGACGAATTCGTCTTCCGATTCAACCGGAGGCAAACGCCAATGGCGGCATTTCAAACTCTGCTCGGGATAACTGCTGCTAAAAAGCCGTCAACTATGCGAACGCTCATTCAAGGGTATGCAACGGGATAAGCATTTAGTCGCACATTAAGAGGGCAACGGCATGAAAGAGCGGAAGCGCATTCCCCTGGATGGTGATCCGGTCGCCTGGAAGAGTCCGTTTGCGGCGCTGAAGCATATGGAACTGCCGGCGACTCCGGCTACTCGTGATGCTGCCGATCGAACTGAGGCGACAGTCCCCGTGAGAGCGAAGAATCGTGGGCGGGTGGATATCATCCGGCAGACGGCGCATCGCGGCGGCAAGACGGTGACAGTCGTCACGGGATTGATCGGCATCGGTCAGGCCGAGAAGGAACAACTCGCCAAAGAGATGCAAAAGGCCTGCGGCACGGGAGGGACGGTGAAAGACGGGCGGATCGAAATTCAGGGCGACAAGCGCACGGAAGTGGCCCGCATCCTGACCGAGGCGGGTTTCCGTCCGGTTTTTGCGGGTGGGTAATACTCGGCGGCGCGCCGGTTCGGTTCACGATGGAGCTCGACGGGTGACGGTGCATGGCTGAACCGCTCAAGAATCAATTCGGCGCTGCTGTTCCCCGCACGATTGGACGGATGATTGCCGCCGTCTCCCCTGCATTTGACGAAAAGGCCTTCGTCAGGTCTGCGTTGAAGGACTATGACGCGCTCGAGTTAATGCCGCGTGGCCGGAAAATCGCCCAGGCGCTCCGGCACTACCTGCCCAATGACTATGCAAAGGCGGTGGAGATTCTCATCGCCTCGCTCGACCAAAGGCCTGAGAGAACCGCCGGCCAGGGGATGGCCTCCTTCCTGTTTCTCCCGCACGTGTTGTTCGTGGCCGAATATGGGCTGGAGCATTTCGAGGTCTCCATGCGCGCGCAGTATGTGCTGACGAAACTGTTCACGGCAGAATTCAGCATTCGTCGTTATCTCGAGCGGCATCAAGCTGCCACGCTGGCCCGTCTCAAGGAGTGGGCCACCGACCCCAGCGCCGATGTGCGCCGCTTGGTCTCAGAAGGCACGCGTCCCCGTTTGCCTTGGGCCCCACGGCTACGCGCGTTTCAGTCTGATCCGCGTCCGGTCCTCGCGTTGCTCGAGCTGCTCAAGGACGACCCAGACCTGTATGTGCGGCGGAGCGTGGCGAACAACCTCAATGACATCGGGAAGGATCACCCGGCCTTGCTCGTAGCGACGGCCAGGCAGTGGATGGTGGAGGCGACGGAGGAGCGGCGGTGGGTGATTCGCCATGCATTACGATCAGCGGTGAAGCGCGCCGAATCGGGGGCGCTTGATCTGTTAGGTTTCGGACATTCGGCGCATGTCTCGGTCCGCAAGGTGCGCATCACTCCACCACGTGCCACGATCGGATCGTCCGTCACTCTTGCCTGTGAGCTTGCCAATACCGCTTCGACTGTGCAGCGGGTGCTGGTGGATTTGCGCGTGCGGTACATCAAAGCCAATGGCGCACACAGATCGAAGGTGTTCAAATTGAAGACGGTCGAGTTGGCTCCGCAAGAAGCGGTGCCGTTGAGCAAGACGCTCTCGCTGGCGCAACTGACCACTCGCAGGCACTATCCAGGAAGGCACAACATGGAGCTCATGGTGAATGGTCGCGCCTATCCGCTGGGGACGTTTGACCTGGTGCAGGGGTAGGCGATGCGAAGTTTTACGAGAAGGAATTGGCCCGGCTTCGGGAAAACCTTCGACCGTAAGACTCAAGGCACAGGAGACTTAGGTGGCGGCAATTTTTCTTGGATCGAGCACCTGTCCCATCATGGTGCCTTCCACGCTGGCGAGACAGGCCTGCGCGACTTTGTCGGCAGGTAATCCGATCGATGGGTCCATGCCTCTGGCGAGCAGTGTTTCCGTGACCCAGGGCGGGCTGACGACATTCACGCGAATGTTTCGCGGCAGGTCGATGGCGGCGGCGCGGACAAACCCTTCCAATCCGGCATTGACCATGCTGATGGAGGCGCTGCCCTTGATAGGTTCCTGGCTGAGGACACCGCTGGTGAGCGTGAACGATCCTTGGTTGGTCACGAACGGTTGGCCGATCCGCACGAGATTCGCCTGGCCCATTAGTTTGTTCTTCAGTCCGATGAAATAGTCGTCGTAGGTCAGTTCGTCCAGGCTCGCGAACTTTGGCGATCCCGGCTGTGCTCACGACCGCGTCGCAGGTGCCAACGGCTTTGAAGAGGCTGGTGATGGAGTCCGGCGAGGCCAGATCAACCTGAAACGTTCCCTTCTTGTGTCCCACCGTCACCACCTCGTGTTTCGCAGATAGCGCCTTGACGACCGCGCTGCCGATGGTGCCTGTTCCGCCGATCACGATCACTCGCATGCCAAACCTCCCTTGTTCGCGTGTCGCGCAGTGTAGTCATGGGGCCGTGCATGGCGCAAGAGTCGTCGTTCACTCCGGACTATCGATGACATACTGCGGTCTGGCCGATTGGTCAGTGGCTGGTTGAATGTGGCGACAGGGGGGAATGTCCGCCTGCAGCCGTCGCAAGAGCGCGGTGATTTTCATGTTGGGTGGAATCTCGCAGAGCCACACGTGCATGCCGGATTCGAGCTCGTCAAAGTGCCGCTGCACGGAGAACCCGGGTTTCTCCATAAAATAGGCGGAGAGAAATCCGTTGATGGCCTGGACCGTCCAAGGATGGTCTTTGATGTATCGGTAGGTGAGTCGAAGTTCTACGACCTGATTGACTGGTTCTGCATCCATGTCGGCGCTGCTCCTCGCTGAAGGTGACGGCGCACTCTAACAACTTCGCGGGCCATTTGGAACATTGAGACCGGCGCGAGGATCTGTGTATGGTACGAGATGGAGGGCTTCACGCAATGTTGACGGCATATAACCAGGTTCCCATTCCTTCGTTCATGTATGGGACGGCATGGAAAAAAGAGGCTACGACTCAGTTGGTGCAACAGGCTGTCGCCGCAGGGTTCACGGCCATCGATACGGCGAATCAGTTGATCCACTACCAGGAGGCGTTGGTGGGCGAGGCACTGTTGGAGCTGGCGAAGCAGGGTACGCCACGTGACCGCCTCTTTCTCCAAACGAAGTTTACGTCGGTCACCGGCCAAGACCACCGCACTCCGTACGACGTGCAGGCCGATCTCACGACCCAGGTGAAACAATCCTTCGACAGTTCGTTGGCCCATCTCCACACCGACTATGTCGATTCCTATGTCTTGCACGGCCCCTATTACCGGCGAGGGTTGGGAGCGGAAGATTGGGAAGTCTGGGCCGCGATTGAGAGCCTGTATGAATCGGGACAAGTCAAGATGATCGGCATCAGCAATGTGACCGCCGAACAGCTCACACTGCTCTGCGAACGGGCCAGGCACAAACCCATGGTGGTGCAGAATCGCTGTTATGCCGCCCTCGGCTGGGATCAAGACGTGCGGGCGATTTGCCGTACGCACCGGATTATTTATCAAGGCTTCTCGCTGTTGACTGCCAATCGTGAGGTGTTCGCCGAGCCCGAGGTGCGGGCGATGGCCGCCAAGTACGGTATGGGATTGGCGCAACTGGTCTTTCGGTTTGCGATGCAGATCGGCATGCTGCCGTTGACCGGCACGACCAACCCACAGCACATGCAGGAAGATTTGCAATCGGACCAGTTCACGATTGCTCCCGAGGACCTTCAGCGGCTGGAAACGATAGGGATGTAGCCGAAATAACGGCACGATCAGCGACGAGGTCCTTCAACTCTTAGCAGGAATTCGATGTCGCCGCACTGCATCTGGGCGTCGGCGCGCGACGTGCCGGCAGAAGTCAGCGTTAGCCCGCATGATGCATGAACGCTTCTGCTGCAAGCGCGGATTCGCGGCTACGACGAGCCTTCGGCGGGCAGGCTCGCCACTCGCTCCCTCGACGTACTGTCCAAGTACGCCTCGGGGCCTCGCGGCTCCGCATGCAAGACACCGCCGCCTCACCGTCTCGGCGGCGTCCGCAAGCGTGACGCTCATTATTCTTCGCGTCGCGGACCTCGCACGCGACTCCGCTATTTCGCGACGAACCGTCATGAATCATGCGGGCTAGCGGCCGGTTGGGCAAATTGCCATCCGTCTGGCACGCTCCGCACGAGTCCACCATCGCTTTTCGAAGCGGTTCAGAATTGCCTTCGGCTTCACAGATGCGTTATTCTCAAGAAAGATGATTAGCGCCGAATCCGTGACAACATTCATCCGTCAGATGTTTCCTGATGCCCTGGTGACCGTGATCGACAAGACCGGCACACAGGACCATTTGATCGTGCGGGTGACTTCAGATGGGTTCGTCGACAAGAATCTCTTGGACCGGCATCGAATGGTGTATCAGGCATTAGCGGTTCCCATGAAAGACGGACGGATTCACGCCTTGGAGATTTCGGCCAAAACCAAGGGTGAGGTCGAGCAATAGGGAGAGACATATGGCTGACCCAATCGATGAAGAAATTCAACAAGAGATTAAAGCGAATAAGATTCTGATCTATGGCAAGGGCACGAAGTCCATGCCGATGTGCGGTTTCACCAGGGAGACCATGCACTTTTTTGAGAAGTACGGGTATCCCTATGAACTCATCGACGTGTTGTCGCAGCCGGCCAAACGTGACGCGCTGACCAAATTGACGAATTGGCCGACTCTTCCCAAGGTGTTTATCGACGGGCAGTTTTACGGAGATACGGATATCCTGGATCCGATGGAAGCCAAAGGCGAAGTGGTGCCGCTGCTGAAGAAGGCATTCGGAGCCGAGTAAGAGGCCCCGTCCTTCGTCGCTGCCTTGCCGGCGGTCCTCTGGCATGGGGTGAGCGCTCTCTGTACATCGGGCGCAAGGTCTTCGATGAGACGAAGTTCCGCATAAATTCTTGTGCGTTTTCTCCCTTGCCGATAGAATCCCTCCTGCTAAGTATGGGTGAGGATCTCCAAGGCAAAAGTCCGCTCTGCGTCGATCTTGATGGCACGCTCATCAAGACCGATCTTCTGTGGGAATCTCTGCTGGCTCTTCTCAAGCAGAGTCCGCTCTCGCTCTTTCTGCTGCCCTTCTGGTTGCTGAAAGGAAAAGCCCATTTCAAGCATGAGATCGCCCGCCGGGTGACGCTGGACGTCACCACGCTTCCTTATCATCAAGACCTGGTCGAATTTCTCTCCAACGAGCGCCGGACCGGCCGAGAGCTGGTGTTGGCCACCGCCAGTCATGTGACCTTTGCGCGAGCGGTGGCGGCTCACCTCGGGTTGTTTGATGAGCGGGTGTTCGGGAGCGATGCCAGGGTCAACCTCAAAGGCGCGCGCAAGGTTGCCCTCTTGGTCGAGCGGTACGGTGCTCGCCGGTTTGCCTATGCGGGAAACTCAACGGCCGATTTGCCGGTGTGGGCCGAGGCGGACGAAGCCATTGTCGTCAATGCGCCCGCCTCACTGGTGAGTCGCGCAGGAGCGCTGACCAGGGTCAGCCGGGTCTTCAGCGAGCCGGTGAAGTGGCTCAAACTCGTGGCCAAGGCACTGCGCGTGCATCAATGGGCCAAGAATGTGCTGGTATTCATTCCGGTCGTTGCCTCCCATCAAATCACCGACAAGACTCTCCTGATCCAGGCGGGGTTGGCCTTTTTGTCCTTCAGCTTCTCGGCTTCTTCCGTATACATCCTCAATGATTGTCTTGACCTGGCTTCCGATCGCCGGCATCCCAGGAAAAAGAATCGCCCCTTTGCCTCCGGCCGTCTTTCCATTCCGTTCGGGATCCTGTTGGCTCTGGGCTGTCTTCTCGGAGGCGTCCTCCTGGCCTTCCTGCTTCCACCGCTGTTCCTGCTCGTGTTGGCCGGTTATCTGGTGCTGACGACCGGGTATTCGTTTTACTTGAAGCAGTTCGTCCTGGTGGATGTGATTGTGTTGGCGCAGCTCTATACCGTGCGACTGTATGGCGGCGGCGCTGCGACAGGGGTGGTTCCCTCTCATTGGCTGCTGACGTTTTCGTTGTTTCTGTTCCTCAGCCTTGCACTGGTGAAACGATTTACCGAATTGCGGCTCATGAGCGAGGCCGAGGGCAAGGAGCTGCATGGGCGGGACTATTGGGTGACGGATCTGGAGCATATTTCGAGTATCGGCTCAGCGAGCGGTCTGCTGGCGGTGCTGGTGCTGGCGCTGTATATCAGCAGCAAGGAGGTTCTGCTGCTGTACTCTCATTCTGAGGTGTTGTGGCTGGTCTGCCCGGTGATGTTGTACTGGATCAGCCGGGTCTGGATGCTGGCCTATCGGGACCGGATGGACGACGATCCGGTCGTCTTCGCCGTCCGTGACCCCAAGAGTTATGTGATGGCGGCGATGATCGGCGCCATTCTTGTCCTCGCGAAGTGAGCGTGCGTCCCGTTAAATTCCCCATCCGCCGCTGAGGTGCAGGTTGGCGCCGTTGACGTAGCGCGCGTCCTCGCTCAGCAAATACCGCACGGCGGCCACTGCGTCCGCCACGCTGCCGACATACCCCGCGGGAATCCGTTTGACGACTCCAGCCAGCTCCTCAGGTGGCGCACTGCCTGAATCGATGAAGCCTGGAGAGATGGCGTTGACGGTGATGCCATAAGGGGCAAGCAGTTTCGCCAGAGTGCGTGTGAGGATTAGGACGCCGGCCTTGGCGATATAGTGCCCTGTCACGTCCGGTTGGGCCACCATCTGGTCTGCATTGGCCATACTGAAGTTGATGATTCGTCCGTGCTGCCTCGCCTTCATCCCCGGCGCTACCGCCTGCCCCAGATAAAAAATAGGATGCAAATTCCCGTCGAACATTTCACGCCAGCCCGCTGTCGTCTCATCGAAGAGATTGACACGATGGTAAGGGCCGGCCCCATTGATCAGCGCGTCGATCTTGCCCCACTGTCGCTCGACTTGTGAGACCAACTGCTTGGCGGCTTCCGGATCAGACACGTCGCACTGCACGGCGAGGGCCTGGCCGCCGCGCGCGACAATCGTCGCGCTGGTTTCGTCGGCAGCCGCGGCACTGGTGCGATAACAAATGGCGACAGACCACTGTTGTGACGCCAGATCCAACGCAATCGCGCGCCCGATTCCCTTTGCTCCGCCGGTTATGAGGGCAACCTTGTTTGTCATGTATTCCTCGCTAGCTGGATGTTGGAAAAGTCCACCAGCTTTGTTCTCGCGTCGTTCAGAGGCTCAACGTACGGCCACGGGAACAGAGCCTGCCTCGGCAGGCTCGGGGTGGGCGGGTAAG
>JACQHN010000447.1 GCA_016199015.1 Nitrospira defluvii | reverse complement strand
TATCGAATTCCTTTTTGCTTATACACATCAGGGGGCTTGATCGAGCGAATATTTGCGGCAACTTGACCAACAAGTCGTTTATCAACGCCACGAATTGAAATAAGTGTCTGTTTATCGACTTTCACGTCAATGCCCTGAGGAACCGTATAGTTCACAGGATTGATGTAGCCGACATTGAAGCTCATTTCTCGCCCCTGGAGCTGCGCTTTATAGCCCACCCCCGTAATTTCCATAGCCTTCTCGTAGCCCTTCGTCACACCCTGAATCATGTTGCTGAGCTCGGCACGCACTAACCCGTGCATCGCTCGTAGCTGCCGAGCCTCTCCCGATCGGGTCACGACAAGTTGACCGTCAGTGACACCCACGCTCATGCCTTCGGTCAATTTCCAATCAAGCTTGCCCATAGGCCCTTTGATCGAAACGACGTGACCGGCAACCTTGATATCGACTCCGGTTGGAACTGGAATTGGTTTTCGTCCTATCCGCGACATGCGAACCCCGTTACGTTGCTGCGATTCTAATTAGTACTGCGTCTCCCAGCCGACGTTCCTTACCAGACGGAACAGAGAACTTCACCACCTAAACCAGACCGTCTGGACTCACTGTCGGTCATGAGACCTTTCGAGGTGGAAATGACGGCCACACCAATGCCGTTTCGAACCTTCGGCACATCATCTCTCCCCACATACACACGACGTCCTGGCTTGCTGATTCGGCGCATGCCCGTGATCATCGGCCGTGACTCTTCGACATAGCGAAGCTGGACAGAGAAAAAAGGATGACCATCTACCTGCATCTCACCGTATCCTTGAATGAATCCCTCTTTCCCAAGAATGTTGAGGATCTGACGCTTGACCTTAGACACAGGCACCTTCACCACATCCTGACGGCGACTAGCAGCATTCCCCAATCTCACCAACAAATCAGCAATTGGATCAGTAATCATGCAATCCTCTTCTGCGCTTGCCCCGGCAAGCATGGCACCGCGGTCCCTACCAACTTGACTTTCTGACTCCTGGAATTTCTCCCTTGAGACTAAGGAATCGGAAACAGATTCGGCACATACGAAAGCGACGCAGAAACCCACGTACTCGACCGCACAGTCCGCATCGATGGTACTCACGAGACGTAAACTTTGATTTCGTGGTAGCTTTGTTCTTGAGCGCTAATCTTGACACACAATCCCCCTTACTAATACATGACAGGAAACAACACTCCAGCTCACTTCAGACCGATCGTTAGGCCCTGAATGGCATGCCCAAATGCTTGAGCAAGGCTTTGCCTTCATCATTCGTCTGAGCGGTGGTTACGATGGTGATATCCATTCCATGAATGGAGGCCACGGTGTCATATTCGATTTCAGGGAAGATCAACTGCTCTTTCAATCCGAGGGTATAGTTCCCACGTCCATCGAATGCTTTTGGTGACACTCCGCGAAAATCCCGAATGCGTGGAAGCGCGAGAGAGATCAATCGATCCAAGAATTCCCACATGCGGCGGCTGCGCAGCGTGACCTTGGCGCCAATCGGCATACCTTGCCGCAGCTTAAATCCAGCGATCGCTTTCTTCGCACGGGTGGTAATCGGCTTTTGCCCCGTAATAATACCCAATTCGGCAGACGCGCTCTCCAGCAGTTTTACGTTCTGAATAGCTTCGCCCATCCCCACATTCAACACGATTCGCTCGAGCCGTGGCACCTGCATCAGGTTGCCGTATCCGAACTCTTTCATGAGAGCCGGTACGACTTGATCTCGATAGGTCTCCCTAAGCCGCGGGGCAAACTGATGCTCATTCCCGGAATCCTGAGACACCTCAGGCACGGCGGCTTCCTTCTTTGCTGACGACCGAGGGCTAGACCCCTTGCCGCTCTTACCCTTCTCTACTTTTGCCATGAACGTCTTTCCTGTTCCGACTATTCAACGATTTCTTTTGATTTCTTACTCAGTCTGGCACGTCCACCGTCATCCTTGCGCCTAATACCCAACCGAGTTGGTTGCTTCGTTACTGGACACAAAAACATGACATTTGAGATGGCCAGCGGTGCCTCTCGCTCAAGGATGCCTCCCTGCCGAAGCTTTTGAGTCGGCTTCGTGTGGCGCTTAAGCATGTTGAGCTTTTCCACTACGATCTTGCCGTTCACGGTATCAACCGACAAAACCTTGCCGGACTTCCCCCGCTCCCGACCGGTGACCACTACAACGGTATCGCCCTTGCGAATTTTCGTTTTGATTCGTGCCATCCCTACTAGAACCTTTCTTTCTCCACCTACAACACTTCCGGCGCAAGCGAGATGATCTTCATAAACTTCTTCCACCGCAGCTCACGTGCGACGGGTCCAAAAATACGAGTACCAACAGGCTCACCCTGGGCATTGATCAGCACGCACGCATTGCGATCAAACTTAATATAAGAGCCGTCGTCTCGCCGAACTTCCTTCGTCGTGCGCACAATAACCGCCCGGCTCACATCGCCCTTCTTCACACCAGCCTGAGGAATCGCTTCCTTAACTGCAACAACGACAATGTCTCCCAGTGATCCATATCGGCGCCGTGTCCCACCAAGCACATGGAAACACATCACCTGCTTCGCGCCGGAATTATCGGCTACATCCATGTATGTGTAATTCTGAATCATGCCCCTGCCCTACTCATCATGCCGAAAAGGAACAGTCCTCTTGGCTTTTCAAGTGTATTCCGGAGTTACTTTTCAGGCTGCCCCTTGACCATGACGCGTACCACACGCCAATGCTTGTCTTTACTGATAGGACGGGTCTCAGTCAGCTGAACCCGATCCCCAACCTTACACACATTCCCCTCATCATGGGCCTTGAGCTTGGTCACACGTCGGAGAACTTTCTTGTAGACCGGATGAATCACCGATCGCTCGACGGCGACCACCACCGTCTTATTCATTTTGTTACTGACGACGTTACCATACCACTCACGCCGATGTTGTTGGCCTTCCTTCATACGCCTCTTCTCTCTTACTTGCCGCCGGACTGGCCGGCTTGTGTCTGGAGCAATTCCAATTGACGCTTCACCGTTTTGAGCCGAGCAATATCGCGCTTGGTATTCCGAACTTGCATCGGATTTTCTAGCCGACCAGTACCAAGCTGGAACCGAAAGTTAAACAGTTCCTGTCGCAACTGCTTTTCCTTATCGGACAATTCATCAATCGTGAGCCCGCTCAGATCCTTCACATCCATCACATCACCACTCAACACGTGCTACAGGTTACTGAAACTCGCCGCGCGCAACAAATTTAGTTGCGATGGGGAGCTTGTAGGCAGCCAACCGCAAGGCTTGCTTCGCCACATCGGGGGTTACCCCCCCCATCTCATACATGATCCGTCCTGGCTTGACGACCGCTACCCAATACTCAGGGTTTCCCTTTCCCTTACCCATGCGGGTTTCAGCCGGCTTCTTAGTAATAGGCTTGTCGGGGAAAATTCTCGTCCACACTTGCCCGCCACGTTTGACGAACCGAGTAATGGCAATGCGGGCGGCTTCAATTTGACGGCTCGTCACCCATCCAGGCTCCAGGGCCTTCAACCCGAACTCTCCGAGCGTGATGGACCCGCCG
>JACQHN010000436.1 GCA_016199015.1 Nitrospira defluvii | reverse complement strand
ATCGCCGAGGCGGTGGCGGGATCATATCCTGATCGGGCTGTTGCCATCTGGAAACAGCTCGCCGAAAAACAGATCGCCCTCACGAAACCGAAAGCCTACGAGGAAGCCGCCGGCTATCTGCGCAAAGTTCAGCGCGTGCTGAAACAGCTGGGGAAGGAACAGGACTGGCAGGGCTATCTTACGGCACTCCGGCGGGCCAACGAGCGCAAACGTCGGCTGGTGCAGATTCTCGACACCCTGGCCGGCCGCCGGATCATCGAAGGGTGCGGTGATGCTAAGGGACTGGCTCCGCCGTCTGCGGCGGTGCCTGTCCCAGTCCGTTCGGAAGGGGGACCAACTCCGCAGGGGGACAGGCCCGACGCTTCGCGAAGAAGCGGGCCAGTCCCCGGGCAGGGGGCCTGTCCCCACGGGGTGCGATGAGATACAATCCTGACGTCGCGCCGGACCCGGATACGTGGCTCGCGCTTGATGAGAGCCAACGACTCGACCTTGTCTCCGCGTATCACCGCCGGACGCGCGCGAAGCTTCCAGACGTCCATCTCCACGCGGCCGTTCACGTCATCGTCGAGAACCAGCTTACCGATGGATTTGACCTCGCCAGGGACGCGCTGGACCGCCTCAGGGCTGAAGGTCTGGATCGGCATGAGGCGATCCATGCGATCAGCTCGGTGCTGGTCAAGCATGTGGGGAGCCTGCGGCGGGAGGGCGCCACGCCACGCGATCCAAACGCACCGTACTGCCAAGCTCTGCAGGCGCTCACTGCGCGCGGTTGGCGGGAAGAATTCGGCGCGACTCGGACCACCATCCCCGCTGGGACGAAGTTGCCCGTCGCGCTGACCTTGCGGGAACGCGATCTCATTCGTGATGAGACCTTCTGCAACCCCGACTTTGCGACGTGTGCGGTGATGGACGGCGTAGGGATCAGGGTGGAACTCTCATTGGACGAGATCGAGGAGATTCAGGGGTACGTGGCCGCGGAGGCCAACCACACGAACAACGCCAAACTGCGAAAGCAACTCGATCGACTGTTCGACAAGTTCCAGATGTTGCTGGATACGTATGATGACCAAAGCGAGTAAGGTAGCCGACCAATCGAGCGGAATGGAACACAGGTCGGTGCGATGGCGCGGATCACGCGGCGCGGGTCGTCTGGGCCTGGACACGTTGGGAGGAAAACCAGCCTGTCACCGTATCCAACTCACTGTTTGATGTGCGGCTCACACTTTTGTGGCATGAAAATCACGGAGGACGTGCGGAAGTATGCGGCGGAGATGGGCATCGCCGAGAAAGAAGCCTTGAAGAAAGGCATGGAAGGAAAGTCCCGTGAGTGTTCCGAAAAGGGAAACGAGATGTACGCAAAGGCGGGAGATAGAGAAGGTCGCGCAGTACGTCTCGCCTGCCGCGCCAAACAATGACTTCTCAAAGATATTGGCTCATGCTACCCTGAACGCCGTGAAGACAATCCCATCAGGTTTGTTGGAGAAGGTCGTGGAGCGGCTGAAAGCCGAGTTCCAGCCGGAGGAAATTTATCTGTTCGGCTCGCACGCTTGGGGCGCGCCCACTGACGACAGTGACGTGGACTTGATGGTCATTGTCCGCGACAGCAGTGAAAAGACCATCCGGCGGGTGCAGCGGGCGCACCGCTGTTTGAGTGGTTTAGGTTTTTCCAAGGACGTACTCGTTCCCACGCGCGCTCAAGTTGACCGCTACAAACACCTGCGGGCTTCCTTGTTTCACCAAGTGCTCGCCAAGGGTCGCAAACTATATGGATGAGGCCGCGCGAGAGCTCGTTCGCGACTGGCTGACCCGCGCCAGCCACGATTTGCAGGCTGCGCGCACGTTGGCGGCAGGGGAAGGACCGCTGCTCGACATGGCAATCTATCACTGCCAGCAGGCGGCAGAGAAGGCGGTCAAAGGATGGCTGCAATCGCAAGACGACCCCTTTCCCAAGACGCACGACATCGAAGATTTGGTCGCGCAAGCGGCGAAGTGGCATGACGACTTCAACCGGTTTGCGAAGGCGGCGGCGGTCTTGACGCCGTACGTCTCGGCCTTTCGTTACCCCGGCGGTGGTTCGGATGAACCGATGCCGTCGCCCGAGGAATTCGACAACGCCCTGCAACAGGCCCAAACCATGTACGATTTTGTGTTGAACCTGCTCCCAGCGGAAGCGCGACCATGAAACGTGAACTGACAATGAACGAGGAAACCGGCGGCGACTTGGCGCTTCAGGAAATCTGGCGCATCGAAGCTGAGTTGTCAGCCGCCTCATGCCCTCGTCTGACATACTCCCGATATTGTCGGTGCGCCGCCTCTCCACTGGCTACGGCAAGAGGCAAGTGCCGTTCGACGTGAGCCTGGACGCGATGCCCGGTGAGATCGTCCTCATTCTTGGTTTTAGATGATTCCTCTCATACTCTCCGCGCTCTTCTTGTCAGCCTGTTTCACTTTCCCCGCGCACGCGCAGGATGTGGCCGGGGCGACGGATCATCCGATGCTGACCCGCTATCCTGGATCGATCATCAAGTGGCACGACGTGCAGACCTTCATGCCGTATAAGATCGCCGTTGGGAAGGTCGGCGGCTATCGGAAGATCGACGAGTGGGTGGAGACGAAGGGGAAGGTGACGCGGTTGTATTACGAGTTGGTCGGCGAACGGACTCACGCCGACGTCTACGTGAATTATCAGAAGGCGCTGACCGACGCAGGCTTCAAGCTGATGGCCGACGGATTTCATCCTCATACGAGCGTCTCGCCGGAGATCGGCACGAGAAATTGGCTCACGATCTTTTACGCGGCGAATGCGGTGCCGGCCGGTGCCGGGGTCGAGCTGCTCCATGGCACGGCGACATCGGGCGGCAGCGCCTTTCTCGCGGCGAAGAAGGAACAGGGCGGACGGGTGGCCTACGTCGCGATCGGTCTGACGCAGCAACGCGCCGACCGAGTGGCGTTCTTAATCGACGTCATCGAGGTGGGCGACGTGGAGACGGGGCTGGTGACGATCGATGCGGAGGCGATGGGCAAGGATATCGATCAGTACGGCAAGGT
>JACQHN010000425.1 GCA_016199015.1 Nitrospira defluvii | reverse complement strand
GGCCTTGCTGGACGGCCTTTTTGCGCATCCTGCGGGCTATTCTGATACCAACACGCCACGTGAGCTGATCGCGGCGTATGGTGCAACAATCGAGTTTTTTCCCATCCTGCTAGATGCCGGCAATGTGCGCCGCTTAGGTCGTGGCCTTGATCACCGGAGATGGCTTATTGAATTGCTCATCCAACCCCAGGTGCGATCTCGCAAGAAAAGCGCCCGCAAGTTTTCTCCCCTCTTCGTAGGCAGGCTGCGCAGCGTGCCATTCCGCCACAGGCGGGTTGACAGGAAGATTGACCATGAATTTCGTGCCGTGGCCGACTTCACTGGCGACTTCGAGATAGCCGCCGTGCTCCTGAACGATTTGGTGCGCAATGGTCAGGCCGAGCCCCGTCCCTTCTCGCTCCCCGCTTTCATGCTTCGTGGTATAAAACGGATCGAAGATATGGTCAAGATCCCCGGGCTCGATCCCTGGCCCGCTATCCTCTACTTCGATCTGAACCCAAGGGTCATTGACCGGCTTGACCAGTTTCCGCGTGCGAACAGCGAGCCGTCCCCCTTGCTCGCCCCCGATCGCTTCCATAGCATTGATGAAGAGATTCAACAGGACCTGCTTGATTTGTTGCCGATCCAGCTTCACGCAAGGGAGATCGACGGCCAAATCTTTCTGAATCGTGATGGCCTTACTGCTCGCCTTCACTTCAATAAAGTACAGGCATGAGGACACCACGTCGTTCAAGTTCTCCTGCGTGAGTTTCGGCGTCATGTACCGTGCATAATCCAGAATCTCATGGACCAGCCGTTCGATCCGTTCAACGTCTTCGCACACCACTTGGCTGAACTGTTCCATAAATTCCACATCGTCCCGGCGTTCAGGCGCCAACTGGACGAACGTTTTGATGGAGGTCAGGGGATTACGAATCTCATGCGCAAACCCTCCGGCCATAGTTTCGAGTGATCGCAAGCGGTCGGTACGTCGCATCAACAATTGTGATCGACGCAAGTCTTCGTAGAGCAACGCATTGTCGATCGCGATGGCGGCATGCTGCGCCAGTGTCTTGAGGAGTCCGAGTTCCTCGGTCGAATACATGCCATGATTCGAGCGACGGCCCAAATTGCAAAACCCGACGAGCCGCTCTTTGCTGATCAGCGGAATGCAGACCTCAGACTCCAACCCTTTCAAGGTGTCGAGCAATCGCAGATAGTTCGTCTCTGCCTTATCGTATTCGATTTCCTCTCGAACAAGTGCCGTTTCCGTTCGCAGCAATGCCCTGGGAAACTCACTCTCCATCTTGATCGGCGGCACGAGGGAATCACGGGGACCAAACCCATACGATGCGGTCAGGCTGTAAATCCCTTGTTCCTTGTCGAGCACATACACCGACGCCGTCTTGATATTCATCACGCGCGCCAGCGTCTGAACAATTTCCTTCGTGAGTGATTTCAATTCGAGAATCGCCACGAGAGACTTGGAAAATTGCACCAAGGTATCGTACGCGTCATAGCGCTCTCGAAACAGCGTTTGCCCGATCGCCCGCTCTACACCCTTCTGAAGGTTGGCCAAGCCACTCGACACGATGACGAATAAACCAAACAACACCCCTGCCAGCAAATAGTGGAACGTTCCGGTAAAGATTCGAATGACGAGTAAGATCACCATGTATGCCGGAATCAGGCCCATCAACTTGATGGACAACATCACTTTGGGTCGGGTCGGGACGAACGAGACATCCATCAATTCGTACCGGGCAATGGCATAGGCGACGACTGTGACCGACAGGCCGGCCAGCAGATAGCCCACGGGATAAAACCCCACGCCATAGTTCTGCAGGAAATCGAGAGAAGCCGTGAACCCCAGGGCAAGGGCCGCCAGGGTATATTTCAATTGGGCGCTCAGCAGCGGGGATGACCTGAGATGAAGTCGGTACCCTTGATAAAGGCGATGGAGGGTCAGACAGCCGCCTGCCACCACATAGAGCACTAACAGCGGATGGAGCACGCCGGCCTTGGGATACCGACCCCAGTAATACACGTACTGCCCGTCGAACAGGTAGGAAGTCGACACCAGCCCCAAAAACATTCCGCCGATGGCATAGTTCCAGATGATCAGGCGATCGTTCGCCGCCCCTCCGGTAAGGCTCTGCGCAAAGTGGTAGGTCAACGCGGGCAAGAACGCAATGCCTGCATAAATGACCTGCATCCAGAAGAGCGCCTCCTCTTCGTGGGACGCGGAGAACAGCATGAAACAGCCGAATAACCAGAAGCAGGCTGCGCCGCACACCCCGCTGAAAATGACATTGGACTTCGAGCGCGGGTTATTGCTGAGCACCCATAAGGCGCAAATCAGGAACAGAGTTCCGGCCAGCAGCGGAGGCGTGGAGTGTCCCGTGGCACGATGACTGAGGACCGCACCGATCGAGGTCGCCACCACGATAATGGCCAACACAATGGCATACCCGAGCCCCTTGTTCAGTACGACACTGATGTTCATGAGTCGATACCGAACAATCGTGTAGGCCATCAACGCCGTATACATCGTGATGAGCACCGTGCC
>JACQHN010000434.1 GCA_016199015.1 Nitrospira defluvii | reverse complement strand
GCTTCCTTGACCTGCTCCGGATCGACCTGAATCAATGGAAGATTGTTTGCGAAACAATGCTCGACGCGAATGCGGTCATGTCCGCCTTGTGCTTCCCACTGGCGCTGTGCCGCTCGAACCACCTCATCGGCGGCGACGGCTTTCGGGTCAGGCGGTTTTTGTCTGGCGTAGCGGAGGAAGTCGTGAATGCGATGCGAAAGTTTGTCGACCTCGTCGATGATATAGCGAGCCATTTCCTGGCGAATCGCCTCTTCCTGCGGACCGCCGAGCACCACTTGCGCGCTGCTTCGGATGACCCCGAGAGGATTTCGTAGGTCATGGGCCAGTGCGGCAAGGAGTTGTCCCACCGACGCGAGTTTCTCCTGCCTGATCAGTTCATGCTGCTGTGATCGAATCGTCCTCAGATTTTCTTCCAGCACCTGTCGCATGGCTCCAAAGCTCGTGGCCAGGTCTTCTATCTCATCTCCAGTGCGATAGTCCGCCGGTAAGGCAGGAACGAGGTGTGGGCTCATGGCGCTGTGTGGCGGTATCGCCAGATTGTGGCGGAGTCCTTCGGCTTCGCGCTGGAGTGCCGCGAGCGGTTTCACGATGCGGTATCCGACGAGAAATCCGAAGACGGAGAGGACGATGACGAGTCCGAAGCCGATCACCCCCACCGTCACCAGCAGTGAAAAGATCGGGGCATAGGTTTCCTCTGGCGCTTGCCGGATGAAGGCGTACCACCGGTCGCCTCCCAGACTGGCAGGGGTCAACCGATGACTGAACTGGACCGGCGCAGCCCCGACGATTGCGTCGCGACCGCCATGCGCATCATCGTCTGCAACCAGCCACAGGGAGTGATCCAGTGTCAGCCTGCTCAGCAATGTGTGGGGAATCAAATGAGCGGTCGGCGGTAGCACCGGGCAGATCAACGGAGTCCCCTGCGTATCGAGGAGCATGCCATGACCGGTGTTTCCGATATGAATCGGGAGGATCATTTGGGTGAGGAGGTTGCGACGAATCACGAGTCCGACCGCACCGATGGGAGTGCCCTGTGCTGCATCGAGAATAGGGACCGCGACCTGGAAGACCGTGTCGTTGGCCCGAGGATCATGCACCAAGCTGCTTACATAGTACGTGCCGGGAACCGCGCGCATGGCTTCGCGCCACCAGACTTGGTCAGCCTGTTGCGAAGGCAGCAGCGGGTCGGTCGAAGCGACGACCGTGCCCTGCTGATCGGCCAGGGTGACACGCACATAGTGGCCGGACTCGCGTGCCCATTCTTCGAGGTAACGGACGGTTGCTGCGACAGACGGGGGCACGCCCTTGTCTCGCGGATGTGTGGCCAGTGACGGACTGCGGGTGGCCGCGTCGGGCGTCCGATGCGTCCGTGCATTCGCGAGCATGACCGGCTGTCTGACATGCAGGGGGACGAGCGCCAGCCGAATGGCGCGATCGATTTCGTTGTCGACCGCGGCGGCCAAGCGAGTCGACGTAGAACGGGCAATCTCCTGAAAGCCTTCTCCGATGGCTTGTTTGAGACTGGCCGTGCTGAAGTAATAAGTCGCCCAAAGCGCCGCGACGCCGGGCACGATGCCGACAATCAGCAGCGCAAAGAACAACTTCCTCTGGAGTCCGCCGGTTCGTCGTGCTGGGCGCATCAGCCTGAAGGCTGTGACAGGTTATGTTTGGCCATTCGATAGCGGAGCGTGTTGCGTGTGATTTTGAGCAAGCGGCTGGCTTCTGACACGTTGCCGCCGGTCTTGTGCAGCGCTTCTTGAAGCATCGCTTTTTCGACTTCTTCAACCGAGAGTCCCAGAGAGAGGAGTGAAGGTATCTCGTTGGGCGCTTCCGCTTGGCGCGGAGAAGGAACTTTCAGCGAGGGTGGAAGATGTTCGGGCGCAATTTCATCTTGCTTGCAGGTGATAGTCAACCACTCCACGACATTGTGGAGCTCACGCACATTGCCGGGCCAGGCGTATTGTTTCATGATGGTCATCGCGTCGGCGGACACCCCCCTGATGCGACTGCCGCGTTCCCTGCGGGCCCGGTCCAAGAATTGGAGAAGAATCGGTTCGATATCTTCAGGCCTCTCGCGCAGCGCAGGCATCCGGAGCTGGTACACGTTCAGGCGATAGTAGAGATCCAAGCGGAAGCGGCCGGCCTTGATGAGATCGGGCAATTCCTGGTTGGTCGCGGCGATCACGCGAAGATCCACCTTGAGACTCCGTACACCTCCCAGCGGTTCCACCACATGTTGTTCAAGGACACGCAGGAGTTTGGCTTGTGCCGTCAGGCTCAATTCGCCGATTTCGTCCAGGAACAACGTGCCTCGATCGGCCAGCTGAAAGCGCCCCGGCTTGGCTTTTTTGGCATCGGTGAAAGCGCCTTTCTCATAGCCGAACAATTCGGATTCCAGCAGGTGCTCGGGAATGCCGGCGCAGTTTAGGGCGACCATCGGTCCTTGGGCCCGTGGGCTGACGAGATGAATGGCGCGTGCGAGGAGATCCTTACCCGTTCCACTTTCTCCCGTGATGAGCACGGTGGCGTCGGT
>JACQHN010000435.1 GCA_016199015.1 Nitrospira defluvii | reverse complement strand
GATTCGTCAATGTGATGACGTCCTTGCTCCTTGGTCTTGGTATTGATCCATCGGTGGTCCTGGGGAAAGACCCATTGCCAGCGCCATTCCTGCGGCGCGTTGGGGTACTTTCGGTCGAGGGCATTCGGAAGCAGGACGCGGCCCCACCCGTCGGCGACATCCTGTTGGTGCACAGCCTTGACTTGCTTGAGGTGTTCCTGAAGCGGCGCCTTGAGCGATTCGGGTAGCATGGTCATCCGGTCTTTCGCGCCCTTGCCGTCCCGAATCAGAATTTCGTTGCGAGCGAAATCAAGGTCCTGCACCCGCAGGCGCAGGCATTCCATCAAACGAGGACCTGCGCCATACATGATCGAGGCCATCAGCCACTTGGCGCCGGTCAGGTTTGCCAGTACGGCTTTCACTTCCTCGCGGGTCATGACCACGGGCAAACGCTCGGGCTTTCTGGCACGGATGACCTCGCCTAGGTCTCCTAGGTCACGCCCGATCACGTGTCGGTAGAGAAAAAGTACCGCCGCCAGCGCTTGGTTTTGCGTCGAGGCGCTGACCTTCGCTGTCACGGCCAGATGCGTCAGAAATCGATTGATCTCCGGTTCAGCCATCTCGGCAGGCCGGCGGCCATGATGAAACTGGGTAAATCGTCTGATCCAATGGCCATACGCCTGTTCGGTCCGGCGCGCATAGTGCCGAACACGCAACGCTGTACAGAGCTGATCGAGCATGGCCGAATATGTTTCCCGAACTCGCTTCTCCTGTCGAAGGGCTTCCAGGGCATCCAGCGAAGGATCGACTTCGGTCGGCTCTCCGGGAAAGAGGGCCAGCACCTGGGCGATGGTCCGATCCGTGCGAGGCACAGTCCAGTGTTTTTCTCGCTGATGCCACCGGCGACCGACAATCGTCTTGATCTTCGCGACACGATCGGGGGAATAAGGGACACGCACGATCAGCCTCCCTTCCTCCCCTGCCCTAATCTGAATCGGATCAGTCGGCATTTTCAGCCTCTCATCCCCACCGTGCCCCGCATTTCTTCTTGATCTCGCCGGCGCTTCTATATTTCTACGTTCTCGATGAGGACCGCAGGGCAAGCGCGGCACATTCTCAGCGGATTTACGTTCCCCGTTAAGTAGCCCGTAGATGGGAGCCCTGAGAAATACTTCCATTTTTAATGAGTTGCGGGTCCCGCAACCGAACATTTCTAGCGGCCGGTCCTTCGAAGACTTCTCAGTCATCGTGTCCGCATTGCTAAATCCAAGAGCACTCCTTCCCGCAACCCCAAATCACTGACCAGACACTCGGACATCCCCAGTATCTCCATCACGGTGCGGAGAATGACTGCGCCGGCGACGATGACTTCTTCTCGGCCTCGTTCGAGACCCGGCAGACCTTCTCGTTGAGCTTTCGATCTGCTGAGGAGCTGGGATTCCAAGCCCTTCACCACCTCCAGCGTCAAGGTGTAATTGTGAATCCTGGCCGGTTCGTAGGTCGGCAACTGTTGGGCCATGGCCGCCAGCGACGTGATCGTTCCGGCGGTGCCGACAAACGTAAATCCGGTCGGCAGCGGCATGTCCGCTATCGCAGTTCTGGACTCGTTCCGCACCCATTCACGCGCCTGCTGAATTTCTTCAACCGTCGGCGGGTCGTGATGCAGCATTCGCTCGCTCAGCCGCACGACGCCGATGTCGATCGACCGCGCCACCGTCTGATGCCCAGGCCTATCCAGGATGAACTCCGTGCTCCCTCCGCCGATATCCAGCGCCAACAGGTCGGTCACGCCGGAGGGCAGGCCAGAGCGGATGCCCAACATGGTGCGGCGCGCTTCTTCTTCCCCGGAAATGATCTCAACGTGGAATCCGGCTTCACGCTTCACCAGGCCCAGGAATTCCTCGCGGTTCCTGGCATCGCGCACCGCACTGGTGGCCACTGCCGTTGCCGCCTCAACATGATAGTCATCGACCACTTGGCGCCATTCTCTTAGCGTGGCAATTACCCGCTCCATGGCATCGGCACGCAACAGGCGATCCCGGTCGACGCCCTGACCGAGTCGAAGGATGCGTCGATCAGATCGAAGTTCGCGCAGCCCCCCGGACGGGGTGAGTTCTGCAATGAGCAAGCGACAGGTCAACGTGCCGATATCGATACCGACGAGGATCCGCGGGGAAGCGGTCGGCGAAACAGTCATGCCCTGTGCCTCATTCCGCGTCCAGGGTGATATCATTCATTTCGAGCAACAGTTTGGTCCGCTCGTCCTGAAGCGTCCGCACTTGTTGCAGCAGGCGAGTGATTTCAGAATCTACCAGGATGCGGTCGGCCGCCTCACCGCGATCGTGCAACTCGATGGTTCGCTCGCCGATGTCTCCATGGAGATCGTCGAGTTGCAGATCGACTTTTCGCAATTCAAGACGATAGCGAAGCAATTCGCCCTCTTCCAACGCACGCGTGGCCGCCTTCGCCGTGCCGTGCCGTAAGGTCACCCAGCCGGCGCGCAAATCGTGACTCAGACGTTGCAACATTCCCATGTATCAGCCCTCCACCGAGCCGGCAGCTTCCGCACTACTTAGCTCACATCTCCCAGCGCGAGTT
This sequence comes from Nitrospira defluvii, assembly GCA_016199015.1. Classification (GTDB taxonomy): domain Bacteria; phylum Nitrospirota; class Nitrospiria; order Nitrospirales; family Nitrospiraceae; genus Nitrospira_A; species Nitrospira_A defluvii_B. The sequence goes on along the minus strand of JACQHN010000435.1, from coordinate 3,047 downwards.
TGGCGTGCCAGCGCCTGAGCATGGCCGCCTTGAACACCTGGTGCTGAGGCCACGTCAGGCCGGGGTCCTGTTCCAGTAGCGTATAGGCCTCTTGCCTGGCCTGCTCCAACAAATCCGCGTCACGTACGAGATTGGCCGCCCGAAACTCCGGCACACCCCACTGCCGCAAGCCTAGAAACTCGCCGGGGCCCCTGATCCGGAGATCTTCCTCGGCAATGACGAACCCATCGTTCGAGTTGACGAGCGCCTCCAGTCGTTGTTGCGCATTGGAGAGACTCTGCTCCGGCCCCCCATCACGACCGACCCGCGCTCGGGCCTCTCGCGCGAGGTACGAGGCCATCAGGATACAAAGCGATTGATGAGCGCCCCGGCCGACCCTTCCCCGCAGTTGGTGCAACTGTGCCAACCCAAACCGTTCGGCATGCTCGATGACCATCACCGTCGCATTCGAGACATCCACCCCGACCTCGATCACGGTGGTCGCTACGAGAATCTGAATCGTCCCGGCCTTGAAGGCCGCCATCGTACGCTCTTTCTCAGCGGTCTTCAGCCTTCCATGGAGCAATCCGACCCGTGCCTGCGGAAAGACGTCGCGCTGCAGGTGTTCCGCCCCTTGGATCGCCGCCTTGAGATCGACCTTCTCAGACTCCTCGACCAACGGATAGACGATATAGGCCTGGCGGCCGGCCTTCAACTCATCCCCTACCAACTGCCAGGCCTTGTGCCGTTGCCCTTCACTATAGAGCAAGGTGCGCACGGGTTTACGGCCTGGCGGCAGCCTATCGATCACCGACACATCTAAATCTCCGTAGACAGTCATGGCCAAGGTGCGCGGAATCGGCGTGGCCGTCATCACCAGAACGTCCGGCCGATAGCCCTTGTCCAGCAGCATCTTTCGCTGCAGCACGCCGAATTTATGCTGTTCGTCGACAATCACCAATCCGAGCTTGGCAAACTGGACCTTCTTTTGAATCAATGCATGAGTGCCAATGGCTACCTGCGCGGAGCCCGACTCCAACTGCTTCAGCGTCTCATTCCGCTCCTTCGTTTTCCCGCCACTCGTGAGAAGCACTGTGTTCAGCCCCACCGCCTCCAGCAGCGGTTTGAGGTTCTGATAATGCTGCTCGGCCAAGATTTCGGTTGGAACCATGAGCGCCGTTTGGCAACCCGATCCGCAGGCCATGACCAAAGCATGGAGTGCCACCACCGTCTTCCCGGAACCGACATCACCCTGCACCAGTCGATTCATCGGCCGTGAGGTCACCATGTCAGCCTGGATCTCGCGGAACACGCGTTCCTGCGCAGACGTGAGCGTGAAGGGCAGCAGTTGCGCGAGTCGCTTCAACTGCGCCACGTGGGGATTGAACCGGAATGGCTTGAGTTCTTCTTTGGTCTCTCGCTGACGCAACACCAAAGCCGCCTGCAACAGAAACAATTCTTCGAAGGCCAAGCGGCGGTGAGCCGCCGTCGTGCCTCGGTCGAGGGCGGAAAGATCCGTCTTCGGTGGTGGAAAATGCCCATGCTGGATCGCGGCGCCGATCGGAAGCAACCGGTGGCGCGCACGCACCGAGAGCGGCAGCACTTCTTCCACGTCGGCGCCATATTCCGCCAACAGCCCATGTATGAGGACACGCATGTGACGGGACGTCCACCCTTTTGTTTCATGATAGATCGGGACGATCCGGCCCACATGCAGCAGCTCATCCTCTGCCCCGCTCAACACTTCAAATTGCGTCGGCTCTAACCGCACGTCCATCCATCCGCGCCGACCGACCACCACACGCCCCGCCATCATGACCCGCACGCCTGGTTTCAAGACTTCTTCCAGATACGGCTGATTAAAAAATACGGCGTGCACCGTCCCGGTACTATCCTCAACCGCCACATCCAGAATGGACAGACGACGAGACCGCGCACGAGTCGCCTCCGCTTGAACGATCACCCCGCAGATGGTGTGTGTGGCACCCGGAACGAGTTTGTCTACCGACGTCACCACCGAACGGTCTTCATATCGCCAGGGCAAGGCCCAAAGCGCCTGCTCAATCGTGTGGATTCCCAGACGCTCCAAGAGGATTGCCCGCTTCGGACCGACTCCCTTCGCAAACTGAATGGGCAATTCCCACAGCGGTCGTGCAGAACCTGAACGAACCGGGTCCGGCGCAGGCTGGCCCTCGTCCGAGGAAGTATTCGGCGGATTGAGCACGCGTTGTCCCCGCTGCAGATGGCGGAGGAGGTCCAGTGCCCGAGAGAGCCTATCCTGTTGTTCTACAGACGAGAGACGCGTGTGAAAGTCGACAAACAGATTGCGGAGCAACAGCAATTCCGTTTCAAGCGTCCGAGGGTAAACTCGCTCGCCAAGCGCTCCAATCACTTGCTCCGACACAAAATGGTCAAGATTCCTGACCGTTGCGAGATGGGCATAGGCATCGCGGCAGGCAAATTCAATCGGTCTGCTGACACGTTGGAGGAAGGCTTGAAAAGGGTCGTGAGAGTCGGGCGAATCAGGACGTGGCATCCTGGGTCGGGATCGTACCACAGGCATGCCTGCTGCTCAACGAGGGGGCTCCAGTTGAACTGGACCGCTACGACCGGTTGTCCCGACCGGTTTTGCGACTTTCCTTGGTCCTCTTGGGGCTCAGTGCTAGAGTGATTTTGCGTAGATTCCACATAAGGAAACCCCATGTATCGACGCAATATCAGACATATTCTGGGCTCACTCGCGGTTCTGATCAGTCTCTTCATCTTCTACCAGACCTGGCTGAAGCCTCATTATTTCCATGAGACACCAGCTCCTCCCCCACAAGTCATCGTTGAAGACACACCCGCCGCATCCTCAGCTCCCCTGGCGCCGCCACAGGAACGCGCCGCTGCGGACATGAAGCGGCCTCGCACCATGGATCCCGTCAGCATTCCGGTTCCAAAGCATTCGGAATTACTCGGCGCGATTCATGAAGAGCTGGAGAAGCGCAACCTCGCCGTGGCAGAAACGAAACTGGAGGAGCTTCCGTCATCACTCTTTACGGAATCGGCCACCAAGCGGCATGTGG
>JACQHN010000423.1 GCA_016199015.1 Nitrospira defluvii | reverse complement strand
GCCGTGGTCCTCGACGTGGTCTACAACCATCTGGGGCCTGAGGGGAATTATCTGGGTGAGTTTGGCCCCTATTTTACCGACCGCTACCGGACCCCCTGGGGGCAGGCAGTCAACTATGACGGGGAAGACAGCCGTGAGGTGCGCCGCTATGTCATTGATAACGCCCTCTATTGGGTGACCGAGTACCATATCGACGGGCTTCGATTGGACGCGATCCACGGGATCTACGATTTCAGCGCCAACCACATCCTCTGGGAGCTCGCCGAGGCCGTGCACGGTCAAGCCGCCCGACTCGGGCGACAGATCTTCGTGACCGCCGAAAGCGCCCTCAACGATGCGCGGGTGATCACTGCTCCTGTGCAAGGCGGATATGGACTCGACGGACAGTGGAACGACGACTTCCACCATGCGCTCCGGACGGTGCTGACCAAGGAGCGGGCCGGATACTATCAGGATTACGAAGGGCTCGGAGACCTGGCCACGGCCATGCAGGACGGCTTTGTCTATGCAGGTCAGTATTCACGGTACCACCGGCGTCGCCACGGGAATCCGTCGAAACATTGTGCTCCCTCTCAATTCGTCGTCTTCTCGCAAAACCACGATCAGGTCGGGAATCGGGCGTTCGGTGATCGACTGAGCAGCCGGATTCCCGTTCAGGCTCTCAAGGTCGCGGCCGCGGCCGTCCTGCTGTCTCCCAACATTCCGTTGCTGTTTATGGGTGAAGAGTACGGCGAGACTGCGCCGTTCCTGTATTTCATCGACCATGGCGATACGGCGCTGGTCGAGGCAGTGCGCCAGGGACGAAGGGAGGAGTTCGCGTCGTTCGCGTGGGGGGAGGATATTCCGGATCCCCAGGACCCGGCCACGTTCGAACGGTCACGCATCCAACTCGGCAGCCCGAGGGATCCCCGTCAGGCCGCAATGCTGAGGTGGACCAGAAGGTTGATCGATCTCAGGACAGCCATTCCCTCGTTGGGCGCCGGCGACGAGAAGTCGGGACACCAAGTCTGGGCTTACGAGAGAGAGAACGTGTTGGCACTCCATCGCTGGGCAAAACAAGGGCCAGTAGCCTTGCTGGTCTTGGGCTTCAATAGCGAGACAACCTCGGTTATGCTACGGGAGCCGGTGGGAAGGTGGAGTCTCCGGTTGGACTCGTGTGCACGAGATTTCGGGGGAACCGGTCAGGAGCTAATTTCACGAGACCTTGCCATCACGTCGGAGGGCATGTCCATACCCATCCCGGCTTACACCGTCGCGGTTTTTTTGCGGGTGGCTTGATCACACGATGAAGATTCGAACCCGGAGCCGCTTCACGAGGCGTAGAGATCACGGTGAGTGCGCTGAATCAAGGGGATGATGAAAAAGCCCGTCCGGCAAGGCCGCAGCGGTCTCATTTCTTTCCAGTCGCGCACCTTGCGCTTCGAGTCTTAAGTTTCGCGCTTCACGAACTTCAAGAGCGATGCGAGAACGCGGCTGGAGGGTTGTTACAACATCCTCAGCTTGAATCGGGAGTATATTGAACCTCATGGTTGACAGGTCCGCAATCGGGTTCCGTGTGCCGGTCGCCACGTACCGGCTGCAGTTCAACCGGTTCTTTCCTTTCAAGGCGGCGACAGGGATCGTTCCCTACCTGAACGCCTTGGGCGTGACGGACTGTTATGCCTCGCCCTATCTCAAAGCGATTCCGGGCAGCATGCACGGCTATGATGTCGTGGATCCCACCGTCCTGAACCCGGAGCTTGGAACCGAGGGAGATTACCGCGAGTTCATCCTGACACTCCAAGCCCATGACATGGGTCACATCCTCGATGTGGTGCCGAACCACATGGGCATCGGGCAATCGGCCAACGCATGGTGGCTGGATGTGCTGGAGAACGGCTCCAGCTCCCGCTTTGCTCACCTGTTCGATATCAACTGGCATCCGGTTAAACGAGAACTGGAGAACAAGGTGCTGCTGCCGGTTCTCGGCGATCTCTACGGAACAGTCCTGGAGAATCAGGAGATCATGCTGGTATGCGAGGAGGGGCGGTTCTTCAGCCGGTATTACGACCACCGTCTCCCGATTGCTCCCGAGTCATCGGTGATGGTTCTTGGTTATCGGCTCGACGATCTCATCGCCCAGGCTGGCGCCTCTTCCCCGCCGGTACAGGAATGGCAAAGCATTATCACGGCCCTCAGGAACCTTCCCTCCCGCACGGAGGCCGATCCCCAGAGTGTGGAGGAGCGCTATCGGGAGAAAGAAATCATCCGGCAGCGGTTGGCCACGTTGGTGCGGGATAGCTCGGCCATCGCAGGCTTTCTCGACCACAATGTCCGGCTCTTCAACGGCGTAAAGGGCGATCCGCGCAGTTTCGACCTGCTGGATGCTCTGCTCAACGACCAGGTGTACCGGCTGGCCTACTGGCGAGTGGCCGCGGAAGAAGTCAATTACCGGCGGTTCTTCGACATCAACGAGTTGGCCGCGATTCGGGTGGAAGACGAGGAGGTCATGAAAGAGTCGCACGCCCTCGTGTTCCGGCTCGTGAAAGAAGGGTGTGTAACCGGTTTGCGCATCGATCATGTGGACGGCCTGTCCGACCCCGGTGGCTATCTCCGCCAATGGCAGGCCTGGGCCCAATGCGAGCTGTTCCGGCCGCTGTTTCTCGTGGTCGAGAAGATCCTTGGCAAGGATGAACCGGTGCCCGAGACCTGGCCTGTCTCCGGCACGACGGGCTACGACTTCTTGAACCTGGTCAACGGACTCTTCGTGCATGCGGCGCACGAGCGGACGATGGATGAGTTCTATGCCCGGTTCATCCGACGACGCATCTCGTTTGAGGAATTGGCCTATGAGTCGAAGAGATTGATCATGCGGGCCTCCATGGCAAGCGAAATCAACGTCCTCGGGCACCAGTTGAACCTCCTCTCCGAGCGCGACCGCCGATCGCGCGATTTCACGCTGAACAG
>JACQHN010000422.1 GCA_016199015.1 Nitrospira defluvii | reverse complement strand
GCCGTCGGTCGAGCGATACAACCCGCTTCCATTCGTCCCTGCATAGAGGAGTTGAGGATCGCTCGTGCTGATGGCGATGGTGCGCACATTCAATGTGGCGAGCCCCTGATTGCGAGGCTCCCAGGTTTTTCCACTATCGACTGTCTTGAGGACGCCGGCCGGCCCACCGATGTAGAGAATGCCGGAATTCGTCGGGTGCACGGCCAAGGTACTGATGAATTGCTCCGACAGTCCCTGCCCGATCTGTTCCCAGTACTCCGCCCGGTTGGTCGTTCGAAAGAGCCCCTTCGTGGTTCCGGCGTAGACGATACCGGAATTTAGCGGATCGACCGCCAACACATTCACTCCGAGTGCCATGGAGGCGTTCAGGACGTCGTCTGGAATGAGCCCGCTATTTTTTTTCTGCCAGTTCCCGCCACCATCCTCGCTGCGGTAGGTGCCGCCGGTCGTCCCGGCGTAGAGGACACGGGGGTGCTTGGGATCCATGGTGATGCAGGTGACGATGTGGACTTCCTTCATCCCAACCATCCGTTCTTCCCACTCTCGGCCTCCGTTTTTGGTGACGAACGCCCCGACCGTGGTGGCGAGGTAGATCAGCTCGGTATTGTCGGGATGGAAGATGATTTCATTGACGAATGAGACGTGCTCCTTGAGCCCGACGTTGTGCGGCAGCCAATGTTGGCCGCCATCCGGACTTTTGTAGATGGCATCCCCCATGGTGCCGGCGTACACGGTGGCAGGGAGCTTCGGGTCGATGGCCAAGGTCGTGACGCGGCGGGCGGTGAAGCTCGGAAACTGCTCCCAGGTCTGGCCGCCGTCCCGGGTCTTGTGCACCGCGTCGTTGGTGGCGATATAGACGATGTTGGGATTCGACGGATGGAGTGCGATCGAGACCACGGCCGCTTCCCGCTTCCCGCAGGCCAGCAGGAGCAGGCCGATCAGAAAAACGGACCGTCGGAGGATGGCACGAGATTGATTCCCTAACGACATCACAATGGCCGCAGACCTAACCATAGCGCGGCGACTGAGTCAAGGTAACGCATCGTAGAGTCGTGGGAGAGGTTAGAGACGCTGGGTGAATCGTTCGGCGTATCCTGTCAGTTCGACATAGCCACGCCCTGTGACTGGCGCGCCGCGCGCCTGGCCGCTGGCGGACACGGCTCCTTCCCAGTAGATCACACGGGTACTGTGAGCCGTGTTCAATTCCTGGTCTGCGAGCAACGACACCACATCCAGATTCAGTCCGAGAGAGGGCGCGGAGAGTCGCCAACGCTGCGGATAACGCGCGTGGGATCGTGGACTCGTCCAATGTGAGACCGGCTCAATCGTGAGATCCTGCGCGTTGAGCGGCTGGGTGTGCCCATCGGCAAAGACGAGTGTCCCGCTCGATACCGGATCAGCCGAACTATCGGCTCGTCGCAAGGAATACCACATCAGCTCGGTCGAGTCGCTCAAATGCAGGCTGAACCAGTCCCATCCCACCACATCCCGGCCGAGGTCGGCTGAACCGAATTCGTGATCCATCCAGCTCAGACCGGTGACGGTGAAGGTCTCGGCGCCGATCCGAATCTGCCCATCCGTTGCGAGTTGAGTGAGGGAATAGTAGTGCGAGGCTTGCTCAGGGGCGGCGCCTTTGCGGCTGATGCCCTCCCGGCCGTGGAGCACGGGAGGCTTCCGCGGGATCACCTGAAGGTCGATGGCGAATTCATCGGTCGCGGCCTGGAGTCTTTGCCGATCCGGCATTCGATCATCCATTGAGACGGACCAGCGATCGATCCACACGCGCAATCGGTCCGTCTCGGCACCGGCTTTGCCGAGTCCTTCACGACTGAGTTTGTCGGCATACAGGAATCGGCCGCTCTCAAGGTCTGTCAGGGCGAAGTGCGCGAGGTAGAGTTGGTGTATAGACCATTTGGAAGGATCTGTCTTGACCTGATCCGGCGGAATGCCGCGGCGGAAAAAGGTGAGTTGAAAGCCGAATGGTCGGCCATTGGCCGCCGTGAGATGCCCGGTGTAATACCACCATTCCGTGCGAAACCGTTCGTGGGCGCCATGGTCTTCAGGAAACCGATACTGATAACCCGGCGTGGCGATGTGAAAAGGCTGCGGGGCGTCATCTGTCGCAATAGATTGGGTGCCGAGGGACAGCAGCACGAGCGTGGTCACCCATGAAGTGAACAAGAAACGGCGGATGATCGTCATCGTAAACTCGTTGGTCGGCGCAGGGGGTGAGCCATCGGAGAATGCGCGAAGCGGTCTGTAGGTTCTCGATGAGCGATTGAATGAACGTCAGTATTCATCATGGTTTTCAGGCGATCGAGGGTGATGCGAGATGACATGGCGGCGTTGACAATTTTGCAAAGCATCAGCTATCGTGAGCCATGTTTCTTGAACCGGAACGCGATCAGCCTAGCCGTGAGCTGTCGGGAAAGGCTCAGCCATTTCCCGTTCCGGAACGCATTCCGTTGTTTCCTCTCCCGAACGTCGTGTTCTTTCCCAAGACCTATCTGCCGCTCCATGTGTTTGAGCCGCGCTACCGCCAGATGGTAGCGGATGCGGCGGCAGGAGGGCAATGCATCGGCATGGCGCTCCTGAAGGAGGGATGGGAAGAACAATACGATGGGAATCCGCCGATCTTTTCGGTGGGCTGTGTCGGGCGTCTGGCCAGTGTTCAAACACTGCCCGATGGCCGCTCGAACATTCTTCTCCAAGGCCTTGAGTGCTACGAAGTGCGCGAGGAGTTCTTCGAGAAAAGTTATCGCGAAGCTCGTGTGACACTGAAGCCTCGAGACCGCGATTTTTCGATGGACCCGCCGTTGCGTCGATATCTGATGGATGTCCTCGACGAATATCTTCAGGCGGACGAAGAGGCCTCGCCGCTACACAGTCTCGTCCGGCCCGATGTCAGCGACGAGGTGTTCGTGAATTCCCTTTCGACCTACCTTGATTGTACTCCGCTTGAAAAACAGTTCTTGCTGGAGGCGGAACATCTGCCGCAGCAGGCTCGGAGACTCAGCGATTTGATCCAATTCAAGCTGGCGGAGCGGCGCGGCGCCGGAGGGTGGGGGTAATGTCGCGGGCGGTCGCTATTGAGGTGTCGCATCTCGGGAAAGCCTACGACAAGATCCAGGCCGTCGATGATCTGTCGTTTCAGGTCTATGCCGGGGAAATATTCGGTCTGCTTGGACCGAACGGCGCAGGCAAAAGCACCACCCTTCGCATTCTGATTACCCTGCTCCATCCGACCTCGGGGTCGGCCAAGATTTTCGGGCTGGATTCGGTAAAAGATGCGGACCTGGTGCGGCAGACGATCGGGTACGTGCCACAGGAGCGCGCCATCGATCGCTTTCTGACGGGGCGGGAACATCTTGAACTGCTCGCGGATCTGTATCACCTATCGGACGAACAGGCGTCCACCCGCATCCCCCAACTGCTGAAGCTGGTCGAACTGGAGCAGCATGCCGATCGTCCGGCCAAGACCTACTCCGGCGGCATGAAGCGG
>JACQHN010000421.1 GCA_016199015.1 Nitrospira defluvii | reverse complement strand
CTCCATGTCCTCGAGCGGGAGTCCTGCCTGATACGCCAAGGCCATGCCGTCCCCGGTATTGATGACGGCATTGGTGCTGGTGGAGAAGACGCGGCCGCTGCCGCCGGTGGCGAGGATCACGGCCTTTGCGCGTAGGGCCTGCAATCCTCCGTGGACCAAATCCCAGGCGACTACTCCGCAACAACGTCCCGCTTCGACCAGCAATGCCGTGACGTACCATTCTTCATAGACCCGGCACCGTCGCTTCAACAACTGCTCGTACATGGCATGTAGCAGCGCATGTCCTGTACGGTCTGCGGCGTAACAGGTTCTCGGAAACCCGGCGCCTCCGAATGGCCGCTGAGCGATTCGTCCTTCTGGAGTACGGCTGAAGATGACGCCCATGCGCTCCAGTTCTAAAATGTCCTGCGGGGCTTCCCGACACATGGCCTCGATGGCATCCTGATCGCCCAGGTAGAGACCTCCCTTTGCCGTGTCGTAGGCATGGGCTTCCCAGGAGTCCTGTTCGCCGATGGCCGCATTGATGCCTCCTTGCGCGGCCACGGAATGACTGCGAACGGGGTGAACTTTCGAGAGGAGGGCTACATCGACGTCGGGAGGGACTGCAATGGCCGCCCGCATGCCGGCGAGTCCGGCTCCGACGATCAAGATGTTATGCGTGATCATACGTGATGGGTGTCGTATCAACGATGGAGTGGTGCGATGGCTAATCTGTGCAGCGTCACTATTACCGTACGAAATTCCGGAAAACAAGGGAGAGGGATTCTAGCTGGACGCTTGGAAAACTCGGGCCTGCATGATAGGTTACCGGACGCCGCTTCGAATGAACGAGTGTGCCAACTTTTAGTAGGATTTCACTTCCATGCCACAGTCTAATTTTCTTGAGCCGAGCGATACGTTTGTGCCCCGCCATATCGGTCCGGCGGCGGCCGACATCCAGGAGATGCTGGCCGCGCTGAGCCTGCCGTCGTTGGAGGCGCTTGTCGAGGCGACCGTTCCGGCCGATATCCGGCTCCAGGGATCCCTCACGGTGCCTTCTCCCCGTGGCGAGCAGGATGTGCTGGCGGAACTCCGCGGCCTGGCGGGACAGAATCACGTCTGGCGTTCCCTCATCGGGATGGGCTACTACGATTGCATCACCCCGCTGGTGATCCAACGCAATATTCTTGAAAATCCCGGGTGGTATACCCAGTACACTCCGTATCAGGCCGAGATCGCTCAAGGCCGCCTCGAAGCGTTGGTCAATTTTCAGACCATGGTTGCCGATCTGACGGGCCTGCCGCTCGCCAATGCGTCGCTGCTTGACGAGGCTACCGCTGCAGCTGAGGCCATGACCATGTGTGCGGCCATGTCCCGAGCGGCGGGGCTTGAGCGCAAGAAATTTTTCGTCTCCGAGAATTGTCATCCGCAAACGATTGCCGTGATACAGACCCGTGCGGAACCGCTGGACATCACGTTGCACATTGGCTCACTCAAGTCGTTGGATCTTTCCACGGGCGAGTTTTTCGGGACGGTGCTCCAATATCCGACCACGGACGGGTATGTCGGCGATTATAGCGAGTTCGTCACGCAGGCGCATGCCGCCGGGGCCTATGTGGTGGTGGTGACCGATTTACTGGCGTTGACCTTGCTGCGTCCTCCCGGAGAATTCGGTGCCGATGTGGCAGTCGGGTCGAGTCAGCGATTCGGAGTGCCGCTGGGGTTTGGTGGTCCGCATGCCGCCTTCCTGGCGACCAAAGAAGAGTTTCGCCGGCAGATGCCTGGGCGCATCATCGGCGTCTCGAAAGATGTCACGGGTCGTCTGGCCTATCGGCTTGCGCTGCAGACCCGAGAGCAACATATCCGGCGCGAGAGAGCCACGAGCAATATCTGCACGGCGCAAGTGCTGCTCGCGGTCATGGCAGGCATGTACGCCGTCTATCATGGGCCTCAGGGCCTGCGGCGGATTGCGGAACGCATTCACGGTCTCACGCTGGTGCTGGCTGAGGGGCTTCGCCGGCATGGCTGTGAGGTTGGTCTGGAGCCGGTCTTCGATACGCTGCGAGTTCCGCTGTCGCAGCCACAAGCGGACACGATTCTGAATCGGGCGAGACAGCAGAAGATCAATCTCCGACGCTACGACGATCATAGTCTGGGAGTGACGCTGGATGAGTTGAGCACCCTGGACGAAGTGCAGCAGGTGCTGGCGCTTTTTGGGGGACATCACATTTCCGCTGAGGAACTGCAGACCCTCGTTCAATTGGTCGATGGGCGCTATCCCGCGGCACTGGCACGCACCAGCCCGTACCTCACCCATCCGGTGTTCCATCGGTATCACGCCGAACATGAGATGTTGCGGTACATCCATCGTCTGCAGTCACGCGACCTGTCGCTGGTGCATTCCATGATTCCCCTGGGTTCCTGCACGATGAAGTTGAATGCTACGGCTGAAATGCTGCCGGTGACCTGGCCGGAGTTTGGGAGACTCCACCCCTTCGCCCCCGCCGAGCAGACGCAGGGCTATCAGGCCCTCTTCCAACAACTGGAATCCTGGCTGGCAGACATGACCGGGTTTGCGGCCATCTCGCTGCAACCCAATGCCGGGTCGCAAGGCGAGTATACCGGTCTCATGGTGATTCGGGCCTATCACCGCCATCGGGG
>JACQHN010000417.1 GCA_016199015.1 Nitrospira defluvii | reverse complement strand
GAGTACGATTCGCCTCTTCGCTCGCTGCGGCCTTGCTGGACGGCCTTTTTGCGCATCCTGCGGGCTATTCTGATACCAACACGCCACGTGAGCTGATCGCGGCGTATTGTGCAACAATCGAGTTTTTCCGCAGCCTGCTAAGCCTCCTCCGATGAATCTTTGCTTCGCCGACCACAGCTTGTTATGATTTCTTGCTCCGACGATATGCGTCCGAGTACACCGTGCTTTAGGTAACCACTCATGAAAAGCCCTGCCGCTCGCTCAAAACCGGCTCTGACCAAAGACGAAATTCTCACGCAACTCGGTACGCTCCTCGACCGTCCGGACGACGATATCCAGGCGGCACTCATGAAGGAAATCCTCACCGGTGTGATCCGATTGTCGGACTCGCAGCTGGACGTCCTGGACCTGAAAATCGTCAATCGTGCATTGAAAGAACTCCGGCATGCCTTCAGGGTGTTCCAGGGTTATCGGCATCGCCTCAAAATCAGCGTGTTCGGGTCGGCCCGTACTCCCGCCGACGATCCCAATTACCAGATGGCCTTCCAGTTCGCCCGACGGATGGTTGAAGAAGGCTATATGACCATCACCGGTGGTGCGGACGGCATCATGCGGGCGTCGCAGGAAGGCGCCGGACGCGAGCATAGTTTCGGCGTCAATATCATGCTGCCCTTTGAGCAGGGGGCCAACGCCGTCATCGCCGACGACCCCAAACTCGTGACCTTCAAATACTTCTTCACCCGCAAGCTCATGTTCCAAAAGGAATCGCACGCCATTGCCCTGTTCCCCGGCGGATTCGGCACCCATGACGAAGGGTTTGAGATTCTCACCCTCGTGCAAACCGGCAAGAGCGACCCGAAACCGATCGTGTGCCTCCAAGCTCCGGGATGCGACTACTGGAATCACTGGCACTCATTCATCACCGAACAATTGCTGAAGCGGCGCTTGATCAATGCCGAGGATCTCGCGCTCTTCACCATCGTCGACAATGTGGAAGATGCCGTCACCGAAATCCGTTTGTTTTACCAACGGTATCACTCACTCCGATTCGTGGGACGCCAGCTCGCCATTAGACTGAAAACCCCGTTGACCGAGGCGCAAGTCGAGGAGGTTCAGCGGCAATTCAGCGATATGCTCACGGAGGGAACCTTTGAACAACGCCCGTCCCTCCCCGAGGAGATCGATGAACCGGGGCTGAAAGATCTCACGCGTTTGACATTCTCGTTCAACCGCCGAAATGCCGGTCGTCTCCGAAAACTCATCAACCACCTCAACCGACTTCCTGCGACGCCGTAGCCGGGACCCGAGCGATGTCGGGATGTCTGCCGACATCGCACTCTGTCCTGAGATACCCCTTTAGTCTCCGTGGAGGGACGTGCTAAGGTTGGACGCCTATGAGCGCAGCCTCCATGCGAAGTCCTTCCTCTACTGTCCCCACGCTGATTCTGTATCATGCGGAATGTGCGGATGGTTTCGGTGCCGCCTGGGCCATCTGGAGGCGCTATCCCGACGCACGCTATCACCCCGTGAAACATGGGGAGGCGCCACCCTCAGGCCTCAACGGCCAGCATATTGTCATCGTGGATTTCAGTTATGCCCGGCCGATCCTCGAAGCCATGGCTCAGAGCGCAGCCAGCCTTGTTGTTCTGGATCATCACATCACCGCCGAACAGACGCTGGCCGACCTGCCCTATGCGTACTTCGATCAAAAAAAATCAGGAGCTGTACTCGGGTGGGAATGGGCTCACAATGAGCCGGCACCCTGGTTGTTGCGCTATATTCAGGACAAAGATTTGTGGCATTGGGCGCTGCCGAATAGCCGGGAAATCAGCGCCGCCCTCGCATCTTACCCATTCGACTTTGCGCTCTGGACCAGCTTCCAGCAACAGGAATTAGAACGGGAAGGCCGCGCCATTCTCCGCTACGAGAATGAACTCGTCACAAAGCTTGCCTCACACGCGACGATGGTGCAATTCGAGGGAGCCACCGTACCCGCGGTCCAGAGTGCGGTTCTCACCAGTCAGATCGGCGAACGACTGTCAGCCGGCCACCCATTCTGTCTCATCTGGCACGACCGCAATGGACGACGGTACTACAGCATGCGCTCACGCGAGGATGGAACCGACGTGGGCTCGATCGCCGCATCATTCGGCGGCGGAGGCCATACCCACGCGGCCGGATTTTCGGTTCCGTTGCAAGCCGACGGGTCGCTTCCTTCGAATCCTCGACTGCCGCAACCAGCGCCCTAACGACCCTCGACGATAGGTGGAGCGATGCTGCCCCTCAATGACGATACCCCGACCGACAGCACGCCGGTCGTGACGGTTACCTTCATCGTCGCCTGCTCCCTCGTCTTTCTGTATCAAAGCTCCCTTCTCCCGGGACCAGGGGAAACCTTCGTCTATCAATATGGAGCGATCCCGGACGTCGTGTTCGGTCACGCGGCCCTCCCGCCTGAAGCCATGGCGATCCCCGCCTTTTCGACCGTGCTGACGAGCATGTTCCTGCACGGCAGTTGGATGCATCTCATCGGCAATATGTTGTACCTCTGGGTCTTTGGCAACAACATCGAAGACGTGATGGGTCATGTGAAGTTTATCGTGTTTTACCTGGCGTGTGGCATCGTGGCGGCATTCAGCCATGCCCTCACCGATCCCACATCCACGGTCCCGATGGTCGGCGCCAGCGGCGCGATCTCGGGAGTTCTGGGCGCCTACCTGCTGCTGTTTCCCCATGCCCGCATCTTGCTGCTGGCCCCAGTGGTGGGTACGACCTATGTACCGGCCGGCATCGTGCTGGGATTTTGGTTCGTGATGCAGATCTTGAGCGGCGGAGCGAGTCTGGGATCGCAAGGGGGCGGGGTCGCCTTCTTCGCGCACATCGGAGGGTTTGTCGCGGGAATGGTCCTGATCGGCTTCTTCAAACGACCGGAGGTGCGGTTCTTTACGCCGGCCCGCACATCGTCATGGCGATACTAGCCCGCATTATTCACGAGAGTTCG
>JACQHN010000416.1 GCA_016199015.1 Nitrospira defluvii | reverse complement strand
GTGCGTGGCGAACGAATGCCGGAGCATGTGCGGTGAGGGAATTCTGGCGATTCCTGCCCGTTGTGCCCGTGCCCGAAGCAGTTTCCAGAATCCTTGCCGAGTGAGCGGCGTGCCGCGGCGAGTCACAAAGACAAACCGTGAAGACCGTTGCTTCAAGAGGATCGGCCGCGCAGTCAGCACATACTCCTGCAGTTGCTCGACTGCCGGACGCCCGATCGGTACGACCCGCTGCTTGTCGCCCTTGCCGGTGATGCCGACATAGCCGACGTCAAGATTGCACTGATCGATTCGGAGTGAGATCAACTCGGATACCCGCAAGCCGGCGGCATAGAGCACTTCCACCATCGCGCGATCGCGACGATCTTCCGGCAGCGGACGAAGCGGCAGATCCAAGAGACGCGTCACATCTTCGAGGCTGAGCGTTTTCGGCAACCGCCTGGCGCGTGAGGTACTACGCAGACTCACTGTCGGATTCGCCGTAACCTTCTTCTCCTCCTTCAAGAAGCGGAAGAGACTGCGAACAGCAGCCAGCGATCGGGCACGGGACGAAGATGCCAGTCCGGATCGATACAAGTGTTCCAGGAATCCGGAGAGGAGGGGTGGCGTCACCGCGTTCGCGTCATGCACGCCTTGGTCGCGAAGATACCGCTGAAAGGCGCCGATATCGCGCCGGTAGGCCAGCACCGTGTTGAGCGACAACCCACGGGCAATCCGCAAATAGTCCCAGTACCGTTCGATGAACGGCTCCAACGGAAGCGGGTCCGGCACGCGTGGAGCAGATTCCCTGGGATCACGGTTCATCGAACACATCCTCGCCGGCTGCGACCATCGCCATGCGGACGCGACTATAGCCAAGCCCTTGTTCGAACACAACGCATCCTCCGCGACTTACCTTGACACCCCTGCACCTGTTTCCTATAGTAGCCTCAATTGCGGCGAGACTGTCCGCCATGCCCAGGAGTCAATGGTTTTCCGATCAGCATCCCGCGCCCCGCAGCTCCGTGTGTGCGGCGTCGCCCTTGCGGTGGCGTTCCTCGCGGGCCTCGTCACATTCGGCGAAGCAGCTCCCGCGCCCAAATCACCGCCGACTCCTCGTTCCGGCCAAGCCAAATCGCCGACGGGCGCCGACCAGGCCACACTCGACCAAGCCAAACGTCTGATCGACTCGGACCAACCTGAAGGCGCGGCAGTCATGCTGCGGCATTTCATTGAAGGCGGCCCGCCGCCGGAACTCCTTGATGACGCCTATCTCTTGATGGCCGCCTCAATGTTCGGCATGAAAGAGCAGGCGGAAACGATTCGTTACATCAATCAACTGCTCGGTGAATTTCCCACCTCGGAGTTGGTCGATCGAGCGAAACTCCTCCTCGCCAGGACCCATGCCCGGGCCGGCAACCTCGATTTGGCCCTGCCACTTCTTTCCGAGATCCGCAGCCTGTCCTCCGATCCCAACACGAAACGGGAGGCCTTGCGGCTGACGGGCGAATTCCAGGCGCAGAAGAAAGATTTTCTTCGCGCCATCCAGGCCTGGCTCGACGAGATCCCTCTGGATGCCGGGGAACAGGTGCGCGAAACCGAGGGGCAGATTCGAGAACTGGTCAACGAAAAGCTTGATGTCCCGGCGCTGACGCGAGTGCGTGATGCCTACCCGAAAACATTTCCAGGAGATCTGGCTTCGATCAAGCTTATTGAGCTCCACAACGCTGCCGGCGAAGACCATCTCGTCGAGCGAGATCTTCGGCTGTTTTTGACCCGCTTTCCCAACCACCCTTACGCAGCGAAAGCCGCGGATCTGCAGATGATCGTGCGGACCAAGTTCAAATCACACCCCTACTCTATCGCCGCCATCTTTCCCATGTCGGGCAAGCTGGCACCCTTTGGAACCGAGGTGCTGAATGGGATTCAACTCGCGTTGGAGCGGTCGAAAGATGGCGGAGATGCGCCATCGGTCGGCCTCATCGTGAAGGATACGGAGTCCGAGCGGGCGGCTTTCCTGGACGAACTCTCCACCGTGTTGATGGACGATCGGCCCCTTGCGGTCATCGGCCCGCTGCTGTCGAAAAATCTCCCGGTCATGGCTGAGCTGGCGGAACGCACGCGCATTCCGCTCATCACTCCCAGCGCCACCGTAACGAACCCTCGACGGCTCGGCAATTACGTCTTCAGCACGGCCCTCACATACGGTCACCAAGCCAAGCGTGTGGCGGACTATGCGATCCGTGACCAGCACTACAAACGACTGGCGATTCTCTATCCCGATACAGCCTACGGCCGCGAGCTGACACGCCTCTTCGCACAAGAAATCCGGCAACAAGACGGAGAAATCATCGCCACCGAAGCCTACAAAGAAGGCGATACGGACTTCCGCGCGGTGATCGCCAAACTCAAGGCTGAGGATCTGAAGAAATACGGCCTCGAAGTGCCGATTGAGAATGATCCGGCGAAGCCTGCACCTAAACAGGGCGGCAAAAAGACGAAGCGCATCCTCTATTCACCGGGCTTCGACGCGGTCTTCATCCCGGGGCGCTCGCTTGATGTGGGCCTCTTGGCGGCCCAGCTGGCCTTCTACGATATGGCCGTTCCACTGCTTGGCGCCAACGGGTGGAACACGCCCGACTTCGCGCGAGTGGCCGACCGCAGCATCGAGGGCAGTGTGTTTGTCGACGGGTTCTTTGCCGACAGCACCAGTCCGGTCGTGCAGGAATTCGTGGAGCGATACCGCAAACGATTTCAAGCCACCCCCTCGCTGTTCGCCGCCCAAGGGTATGATGCCGCGCGATTGGCCGTGGAAGCGATCAAGCGAGGCGCGACCACCGGCGAGGCCATCCGCGACTACCTCATGATGCAGCATGATCTCCCGGCATTGAGCGGCCCCAGCGGGTTTAGCCCGGACGGCACCCTCAACCGGCGCGTCTTTCTCATTCAGGTCAAGCAAGGTAAATTCGTCCCACTGGACTGACTGTGATGACACAGGTTGAATAAGAATCGATTCCCTGAGATTTTAGGCGATAGTGACCAGCCACACAGG
>JACQHN010000430.1 GCA_016199015.1 Nitrospira defluvii | reverse complement strand
CCTGGGTTCGAATCCCAGCCGACTCACCATTCACATTCGGCATTCCCGTAATCCCTGCTACCGCTCCTGAATTCATTAACCTGGTGCCCGTTTCTCGGGTGGGAGTCCCACTGATTCGGCCGTCCATCTTTGCGTTCGCCGTTTCCTTCCGACCGTGCGCTGTGTGTCGCACATTCAGTCACCTGCCGGACTCGTGCTTTTTAGGGTTGAGGATGGACCGGGAGAAGTGCAAAATGTCGATTCACGCTCTTACTGTTTGCTCTGCCCGGTAAATCTCAGTACCGACCCTCAGAGACATCAGAACCATGGTGCTCCCTACGTGGGTATCACACGGCGTGGCCAGTGTTGGCCGCGCACACGAAAGGAATGACACGTGATGATGAGACAACATTCGAAGAAGTGGCGGGTGAGGGGCTGGACCTTCGCGGTGCTGTTGGCGGCAACTTTCACGGCCGGCTGTATGCATCATCCCGGTGGGATCGCGCCTTCGACCAAACCGCTTGCCCCGGGCGGGTATATCGAACTGGGCAAGGTGCGTGGGCAGGATTGCGTCTATCACCTGCTTGGCCTCATTCCGATCACCGGTGGCAACGAGATGAGGAATGCCGTCGAGGATGCGCTTCACACGAAACCCTTGGCGGATGCGCTGGTCGAAGTGACGGTGGACGGCTACTACCAGTATTTCATTCTGTTCTCGCGAGCCTGCACGCAGGTATATGGAACGGCGGTAGAAACAAAGTGACCGCAGTTGAGCCGTTTTCGAATTCGAAAGCAAAACCCGGAGTGTCGCGTGTGCCTCTGACTGCTACAGTGTAGTGACTAATGCCAAGGTGAACGGAGCGCGCATGACCTCCTCGGCCTCAACTACACAGCGGATCAACCAGGCCACCGAGCAGGACCCGCGTTGGGCGGCAATCGTGGCCCGCGACCGTGCCGCGGACGGCACCTTTTACGAAAAGCCGCATTTGAATGCCCCGCCGGTAGGGCGGGGATGAAAAATGCGTGCTGCCGGAGGCAGCAGCGATCCGGCACAGTAGTGGCATGGCTATTAGACGAGCCAGCCACTGTGTGTACGACACCCGCTATCATCTGGTGTGGGCGCCCAAGTATCGGAAATAGGTGTTACAAGGGGCGATTCGGCAGCGGGTCAGGGAACTGTTTTGCGAGATTGCGGGGCATCACGGATTTGAGATTGAGGAATTGGAGGTGGACAAGGATCATGTCCGTCTGTTTCTCAGTTTTCCGCCGAAGTACTCGATCGGCGCGGTGGTGGGGCTGCTGAAGGCGGTCAGCGCCAAGGAGATTCGGGAGGAGTTTCCGGAGGTCCGGAAGCAGCTGTGGGGCGGAGAGTTTTGGGAAGATGGGTATTTTGTGCGGACGGTGGGTGACAAAGTGACAGCCGATGTAATCAAGAAGTACATTCGGTTTCATGAGGCGAAGAAGAGAGGGGCTGAACAATTGGACCTCTTCTAGAAAGCCCCGCCAGGAAGGGCGGGGTTCTTTACTTGGGAGAGAGAACTGGCGTCTGTGCTGACGGGGATCACGAGGAGAGTCCCTAGCAGCAGTGTACGTGCGAGTGTGAGGCGGGGGGGCACCAAGAGGGGTAGGGATCTCCAGGACGAGACGGGACTCCAAGCTTCGTGAAGCGGTGATGTTGGCATATGAGTACAACCTTCTTTTATCTGTGCACTTGCGAACGTGTATTGGATGAACCGTGTTGATGACGAGCGGCTGCTGCTGTCTGACGAGCCGTCGGGTCCCGTACCAAATCGACCGTGTGCTCTGCACATAGTGGATAGGTCGCCCGGCGTGGTTGCCTCAGCAGCTAGAACGTAATAATTTGATATCCCTGTGAGATCAGTTTCTTAAAGCTCGGATGTCCGTCATACTCTCCTGCCAGCTGTATTCCGCAGGCCACGACTTTGTCCTTCACACCGAACGCGCCGGCGCAGAACTCGCACGCGCCGGAGATCCGATCTTTCACCGCAGCATACAGGCCGTGCGCTCTGTGATCGGGCTTCTCCAATTCCACGATCCACTTCGGCCCGGCACCGTCGAAGATGAGTTGGACGTCGTCATGACCGTCCTTGAACTCCTTGACGGCTTCCATCGCGTTGACCACGCGTCCCAATCCCTCATGGGTGTCGGTGTCGGCTAATACCACGATCGCAACTTTGGACATGCTGCACTCCTTTCAGAACAAACAGGTGAATGATGAGCGAGCTCTCCGTCTCATCGGCGGGACAGCCGCGGCGTCATGCCGCAATGGTCTCGCATTCTATTGCGCAGCACTCACGAGTTCTGTGGGCTGGATTACAAATGAACGAAGAAAGAATGCCGAAGACGTGAGGTGCCTTACAGATCAGCGCCGAGAACCCCGCTAGGATCGTGCGCAGGATAGCCACACTTCTCCCATCCACGAGGAGGTGTCCCATGACCTGCGGACGATGCAACGGGCTGATGGTGCGGGAACAGATTTGCGATCTTCAGGGGCGGAGCAGCAGCCTGTGCGTAGACGGCTATCGTTGCCTGCTCTGCGGCGACCTGGTCGATGCACTGATTCTTGAGAACCGGAGGCGGGCCACGGCCTCAGCCGAGCCCATCATGCTCACAAGTCCCCGTATGCCGCGGCTGGTGGCGGCCTAATTCGAGAGCGATCACAACCTAGACCATGCACTCCGTTCGACAGGGAGGCCCGTCATGACAATCCTCGACGACCCAATCATGGCCTTGCGGATTCAGCTCCATCAACTCCCCTGTCCGACCTGTGGAAGCCACGAACTGATGCCGAAACTACAGTGCGATTACTATCCTGACGGCTGCCTCTGGTTTGTGCGCTGCAGACATTGCCAGGCGCAGTACCACCTGGATCATCGGACCGTGCCTGCCGGGGAACAGCTCCCAAGCGGCACGGGCATTGGAAACCAGGCCACGCATCCCAGCCATATGAGCGACACGAAGGGAGGCTCCCATGCGAATCCATGATGTGATGTCCACCGGGATCGTCACAGGCGTACCGACGGAAACCGTGCGGGATGTCGTTGTGAAAATGTTGAGCCGGCATTGCGGGGCCATTCCGATCGTGAACGCCAATCACGAATTGCTCGGGATCGTCACGCTGCGCGACGTGATGCTGCCGATGTATCCCAACTATGGCGACTACATTCATG
>JACQHN010000431.1 GCA_016199015.1 Nitrospira defluvii | reverse complement strand
GCGCATGGGCGTGCGGCGGTGCCTTCCGGCGCCTCGACCGGTGACAAAGAAGCGATCGTGTTGCGTGATGGCGACAAGAAGCGCTGGATGGGGAAGGGCGTGTCGAAGGCGGTCGCGAATGTGAGCAAGACCATTGCACCGAAGCTGCTTGGGATGGAGGCCTTGGATCAGGTCGCTGTCGATCACGCGATGATTGCGCTGGATGGCACGAAGACCAAAGGCAAGCTGGGGGCCAATGCCATCCTCGGTGTCTCGCTGGCGGTAGCCAAGGCCGCGGCGAATGAGACGGGCCAACCATTGTATCGCTATCTCGGCGGGACGAATGCGCGGGTGTTGCCGGTGCCGCTCATGAACATTATCAACGGCGGGGCTCACGCGGATAACCGTCTCGATCTACAAGAATTCATGATCATGCCGGTGGGGGCGCCCCGGTTCAGCGAAGCGCTACGCATGGCGACGGAAGTCTTTCACACATTGAAGGCGCTGTTGAAGAAAAAGGGGTTGAATACGGCGGTCGGCGATGAGGGAGGGTTCGCCCCGGACTTGCAATCGAACGAAGAGGCGCTTGCCTTGGTCATGCAGGCGATTGAGGATGCCGGCTATCGCCCCGGCCAAGATATCGCGTTGGCGTTGGATTCTGCGGCGAGCGAGTTTTACGAGAAGGGGCGGTATGTACTGGAAGCCGAGAAAAATCCTGAGCGGTCCTCGGAAGAAATGGTCGCATACTACGGCAAGTTGCTAGACCGGTATCCGATTCTATCCATCGAGGATGGCTTGAGCGAGCTGGATTGGAAGGGTTGGAAGATTCTGACTGAAAAGCTTGGCAAGCGCGTACAATTGGTCGGCGACGATATTTTTGTCACCAACGTCGAGATCTTTGCCAAGGGAATTGCTGAGGGAATCGGGAATTCGATTCTGATCAAGCTCAATCAGATCGGCACGCTGACGGAGACGCTTGACGCGATTGAGCTCGCCAAACGATCGGGCTATACGGCGATCATTTCGCATCGGTCCGGCGAAACGGAAGACACGACGATTGCGGATGTGGCGGTGGCGACGAACAGTGGACTGATCAAGACCGGGTCATTGTCCAGGACGGATCGTGTCGCGAAATATAATCAGCTCCTTCGAATTGAGGATGAACTGGGTGCGGCGGCTGTCTATCGAGGGCGTGCGGCGGTTCCATCAAGGTCGTAATCGTTGTGATGATTAAACCGAACCGTGGTCGCGACTGGTTGGATTGGCAGCGGAAGCTCTGTTCCGCCGGGAAGTGGGTGGGGCTCGGGGCGCTGTTGCTGATGATGGGAACCTTGCTGTTCGGTGAAATGGGAATTTCGCGGTATCTGCATCTGCGCGACCATGCGGAGCAGCTCGATCGGGAGCTGTCCGATCTGCAGCGGCTGAACAGTGAGTTGCGGACAGATCTGGATCGTGTCCAGTACGATACGACTCGCATCGAGGAATTGGCTCGGGAACGGTTAGGCTATGTGCGGAAAGGAGAGACGGTGTATCAACTCGCCCCGGTCGGAGAAAAAGAACGGTTTCCAACGGTGAAGACACCATGAAGTTTGGAAGTGTGGCCATCATCGGGCGATCGAATGTTGGAAAATCGACGCTCTTAAATCGTCTGCTGAAGGAAAAGATTGCGATCGTGTCGGACAAGCCACAAACGACCAGGACGCGGATTTTGGGGGTGGCCCATGTCGAGGGAGCCCAAATCGTGTTTCTCGACACGCCTGGGTTTCACGAGCCCCATCACCTGTTGAACCGCCGCATGGTACGTACGACGCTGGACACCTTTGACGATGCGGATGTGCTGTACGTCGTCGTCGAGGCGACGTCCCAACCGGGCCCCGGCGATTTGGCCGTGATCGACCATGTGCGACAGGCGGTCGCGAAGCAGGCGCGTCCGGTGGTGTTGGTGATCAACAAGGTCGATCTGGTGAATAAGTCTCGGATCCTTCCCTTGATGGACCAGTATCTACGGATCTTTCCGTGGACGGAAATAGTTCCCGTGTCGGCGGAAACGGCCGACAATGTCGATCGCTTGTTGACCGTGACTGTCTCGCTCTTGGCGGAAGGTGAGGCCACCTACAGCGAAGATGTGGTGACGGATCAGTCGATGCGGACGCTGGCGGCTGAGTTGATCCGCGAGAAGATTTTGCAGCAGACCTACGAAGAGGTGCCCCACTCGGTGGCGGTCGAGATCGAGGAGTTTTTGGAAACCAAGAAGTTGACCAAGATCGGCGCCGTCGTGCTCGTAGAAAAGGAATCGCAAAAGGGTATTCTGATCGGCAAGCACGGCGAGCGTCTCAAGATTGTGGGAACGGCGGCGCGGGAAGATATGGAACGGCTGTTCGGGATGAAGGTATTTTTGAAGTTGTGGGTGAAGGTGCGGGAATCGTGGCGAGAGGACGAAGAAACCCTCGCGGAGTTAGGTTATTAACGACGTGACGATCCAACCGTCTGAACCTACGCGACTTCCTGAAAAAGAGCCGCTGGGCAAAGATGCGTCCCGCGAGCCTGCTGCCGGCAGCCAGGCCAAGTCCGACGTGCGGCTGGTTTCTATCCAGCGACTCTTGCGTCGCGGCGCCATCACCAATTTGGCGAAAATGCTGGCGCGCATGCACCCGGCGGACATCGCCAACGTTGTCGACCATCTTTCCTCTTTAAAAGAAAAACGCGAAATCTTCGAGTTGGTGCGCGGGGATGTTAAACGCGGGCAAGTGCTCAGCGAGTTGGATGGTGACAGCATTACCCTGGTGCTGTCCGATATGTTGCCCTCCGATGCCGCCTGGTTATTGAAAGACCTTGGGTCTGACGACATCGCCTATATCTTGAGTGTGATTCCGACCGATCGCGCGAAGGAGATCCTCGC
>JACQHN010000427.1 GCA_016199015.1 Nitrospira defluvii | reverse complement strand
GCTCAGCGATTTCGCGACGAACCGTCATGAATAATGCGGGCTAGGAGTCGCATTATACAAGAACCGGCAGGTTGTGGGGATGGTGGCGGAAGCCCCTCGTGGTGCCGGGACTCGACGACGATCGGCAATTCCGAAAGTCTTCGCCCTGTTGCGCCGGGTTTGCGTGTCCTCGGCGAGACTGAGTAAGTGATCGGGGAGGCAAGGGCGCCGCCAGCAGACTCGGTATGAAACGCACCACGCTGTAATCGAAAATGCAGAAGCTTGGCACCTTCCGCCTGCGGTAGCAGAACCGCCTCGCCTCCTCGTGTCATGCCTGATACCGTTCCCCCTTGTGGCGCAGCACCAATGAATCGCTCCGTGCCGGCGGCGACGCCGTCTCGATCAATTTTCAGAGAGCCGTTGTTTTTTGCATTGCGCTGCCTGTGCGGTCGCTCTATGTTGAAAGGAGGAAGCAGGACAAGCATGGCCGCTGCAAACAACGAAGTCCCCGCGGTTCTCACCCTCAACGCCGGATCGTCGAGCGTGAAATGGGCGCTGTTTCGTGTAGGATCTCCTCCGGTTCTGTTGGCGTCAGGGACGATCGAACGGATCGGTCTTGCAGACGGAATCATCACCGTCACTGATGCCGCGACCGGGCACAGCGAGCGACGGACCATCCAGGTTCCAAATCACGCTGCTTCTGTGGAGTTGTTGATCGACCGGCTTGCGCAGCGCGGCAATGCTGTGTCCGTTCAGGCGATCGGCCATCGCGTCGTGCATGGCGGCAGCCGTTTTGCGAACCCTGTGGTGGTATCGTCGGAGGTGATGGAGGAGCTGCATCGGCTCAGCCCCTACGATCCGGAACATTTACCGGCCGAAATCACCCTGATCGAAGCGTTCGGCAAACAGTTTCCGCAGGTGCCCCAAGTGGCCTGTTTCGATACGGGATTCCATCGCCATTTGCCGCGCGTGGCTCGTCTGCTGCCCATCCCGCGCCGTTATGAACAGCTGGGCATCAGGCGGTACGGGTTTCATGGTCTGTCCTATGCGTATCTGATGGAGGAGCTGGAACGGCTGGCTGGTTCTGAGGTCGCTCGCGGCAGGGTGCTCATCGCGCATTTGGGAAACGGGGCCAGTATGGCCGCGGTGCGAGCCGGAAGCAGCATCGATACGACGATGGGGTTCACCCCCGCCTCCGGCCTGCCGATGAGCACCAGGTCCGGTGATCTGGACCCTGGTCTCGTCTCCTATTTATCCAGAACCGAGGGCATGACGACGGAACAGTTTCACGACATGGTAAATGCCCGCTCCGGCTTGCTGGGACTGTCGGAGATCAGTCCGGATATGCGGGACCTGCTGGAGCAGGAGGGCCGCGATGTGCGTGCCGCTGAGGCCGTGGCGTTGTTCTGCTACCAGGGGAAAAAATGGATCGGCGCCTACGCGGCGGCACTGGGCGGGCTGGAGACGCTCGTGTTCAGCGGCGGAATCGGCGAACATGCTGCCGTCGTGCGGGCCCGCATGTGTGCGGGCCTCGAATTTCTTGGCATTCGGCTGGATCGGTCTCGCAACGAAGCGGGTGCCGCGGTGATTTCCAGTCCTGAGAGCCGAGTGACGGTGCGAGTCATCCGCACCGATGAAGAGAGTCAGATTGCGCAATCGGTCTGTCGGCTGCTGGCGTTGGGTGCAGGCCGCTGACCAAGACGGAGCCTCGCCCTTGCCGGTTGCGGGCGATGCGTCACGAACCATCCGAACCTGAATGAGGAACCCCATGACGGAGACGAAGACGCCGGTGAATCAGCCCCTGAGCCAGGAGATGGTTCACAAGATCGATGCGTATTGGCGGGCGGCGAATTATTTATCCGTCGGACAGATTTATCTGTTCGACAACCCACTGCTTAAACAGCCCCTGGAGCGGGACCATATCAAGCCACGCCTGCTTGGTCATTGGGGGACGACGCCGGGGCTGAATTTTATCTATGTCCACCTCAACCGCATCATCAAAGAGCAGGATCTTTCGGTGCTCTACGTTACGGGTCCCGGACACGGCGGTCCCGCCCTCGTCGCGAACGTCTATCTCGAAGGGACCTACAGCGAGGTCTACCCGAACATCTCCCAAGATGAAGAGGGCATGAAGCGGCTGTTCAAGCAATTTTCCTTCCCTGGCGGTATTCCGAGCCACGTTGCGCCGGAAACCCCCGGGTCCATTCACGAGGGTGGCGAGCTGGGCTATTCCCTCGCCCACGCGTACGGTGCTGCTTTCGACCATCCCGACCTGCTCGTGGCCTGTGTGATCGGCGACGGGGAGGCGGAAACGGGGCCGCTCGCGGCGAGTTGGCATGGGAACAAGTTTCTGAATCCCGTGCGGGACGGAGCCGTGCTGCCGATTCTGCATCTGAATGGATATAAAATCGCCGGCCCCACTGTGTTGGCGCGTATGCCGCCGGACGAGCTCGAATCACTGCTGGTCGGGTATGGCTATCAGCCCTACTTCGTCGAAGGCGACAATCCCGATGAGATGCACCAACTGATGGCCTCCACGCTGGAAGAGATCGTCGTCACGATCCGGCGCATGCAGCAGGAGGCTCGCTCGAATGGCTTTACCGGCCGGCCGCGCTGGCCCATGATCGTCTTGCGGACGCCGAAGGGCTGGACCGGACCGAAGGAAGTGGACGGCAAGCCGACGGAGAACAGCTTCCGTTCCCACCAAGTGCCGATGGGAGACATGGATCGGCACGAGCATGTGCTGCTGTTGGAGCAATGGATGAAAAGTTACAAGCCAGAGGAGTTGTTCGATGAATCGGGGAAGTTGGTGCCCGAGTTGGCCGCGCTGGCGCCGACGGGTGAGCGGCGCATGGGCGCCATTGCCTGTGCGAACGGCGGCAGCATCCTCCGCGATCTCCACATGCCGGACTTTCGGCAGTATGCGGTGCCGGTGATGAAGCCCGGCGCCGATGACGCCGAAGCGACGAGGGTGCAGGGGCTTTTCCTGCGCGATGTGCTGAAAATGAATCCGGCCAACTTCCGTCTCTTCGGGCCGGATGAGACGGCGTCGAACCGCTGGACGGCAGCGTTTGAAGTGACCGCTCGCTGTTCCACGGAGCAGATTCTTGACACCGACGAACATGTGGCGCCGGACGGGCGCGTGATGGAGGTGCTGAGCGAACACCTCTGCCAGGGCTGGTTCGAAGGGTACCTTCTGACCGGACGGCACGGCTTCTTCAATTGTTATGAAGCGTTCATTCACATCATCGACTCCATGTTCAATCAGCATGCGAAGTGGTTGAAGACGACGCGCGAGATTTCCTGGCGGCGGCCGATCGCCTCGCTCAATTATCTGCTGACGTCGCACGTGTGGCGGCAGGACCACAATGGGTTCAGTCATCAAGACCCGGGATTCATCGACCATGTCGTCAATAAGAAGGCCGAAGTCATCAGGGTGTATCTGCCTCCCGATGCGAATACGCTCCTGTTCGTCACCGACCATTGTCTGCGCAGCCGCCATTGCGTGAACGTGGTCGTGGCAGGCAAACAGCCGGCCCCTCAATGGCTGGACATGGACTCCGCCATCAAACACTGCACGGCGGGGATCGGCATCTGGGAATGGGCGAGCAACGATCGCGGCAGCGACCCCGACGTGGTGATGGCCTGTTGCGGCGATGTGCCCACGATGGAAACCCTGGCAGCGGTGGAGATTCTACGCAACGCCATGCCCAATCTAAAAGTGCGCGTCGTCAACATCGTCGATCTGATGAAGCTGCAACCAACTAGTGAACATCCGCATGGATTGTCCGACAAGGACTTCGATGCCCTGTTCACGACCGACAAGCCCATCATCTTCGCCTTCCATGGGTATCCGTGGCTGATTCATCGATTGACGTATCGGCGGACGAACCATCACAACCTGCATGCGCGCGGCTATAAGGAAGAAGGCACGACCACCACGCCGTTCGACATGGTGGTGTTGAACGATCTGGATCGTTTCCATCTCGTGGCCGATGTCGTGGATCGTGTGCCGCAGCTCGGGGCGCGCGCCGCCTATCTCAAGCAGGACATGCGCGATAAACGCATTCAGCACAAACAGTATATTGCACAGCATGGGGAGGACATGCCGGAGATCCGGAACTGGAAGTGGAGCGGCAAGCGTTAGGAGGCAGGTGATGTCGTCTTCTGCAATGGTGGTGCCGTTCGACGTCGATAACACCCTGCTGGACAACGATCGCGTCACGGCTGATCTCCGGCAGCATTTGGAGAAGGAGGTCGGTCCCGAGCGGGGGCAACTGTATTGGGATATTCTCGAACAGCTGCGCCATGAATTGGGCTACGTAGACTATCTAGGCGCGCTGCAACGCTATCGACTGCAATATCCTCGCGATCCGCATCTCGTGACGGTGTCGCGATTCCTGTGAACTATCCCTTCGCCGAGCGGCTCTTCCCGCAGGCGGGGGAGGGGGTGCGCCATGTCAGCCAATGGAGCCGGGCCGTCATTTTGTCGGATGGTGATGTCGTATTCCAGCCGCGCAAGATCGAGCGGTCAGGTCTCTTCGAAGCCGTCCAGGAACGCGTGCTCATCTATATTCATAAAGAACAGGGCACCTCTATTAACCGCAATGTGGGTATCCACTTGACTCCAG
>JACQHN010000432.1 GCA_016199015.1 Nitrospira defluvii | reverse complement strand
TTCAGCGGCCTCAAGACGGCCTTGCTCTATCACCTCCAGCGCATGAACCCGCAGGCCATCGCCGAACAACAGGCCGACCTTGCAGCCGGCTATCAAGAAGCGATTGTGGATGTCCTTGTCCGCCAGGCGTTCGCAGCCGTGGAGCAATCCGGAGTCTCGGCGCTCGCCGTCGTGGGAGGAGTCTCTGCAAACTCCCGGCTGCGAACCAGGTTGGTGGCACGGGCCGGCGAGGAGGAGATTGAATTGGGCCTGCCGGCCCTTTCCTATTGCACCGACAATGCGGCAATGATTGCCGCGGCCGGCCGACGAGCGTTTCTACAGGGGAGAGTGGCGTCCTTCGATTGCGAAGCGACACCCGATTTTGCGTTACCTTCCTCCGCAGACGGCGGCGTCCGTATCAGACAGTGACATTCGATTACCAAGGAGTACGACCATCCCAACAATTCACGGACAAGTCAGCGGCCTGAAAGCCAGTCACCTCTCGGCATTGGAACGGCTCTATCGACGACGTGTTCCCTCGTCGGTCGTCATCACGCCCGAGTTGACGCGCACAGCCTCTCAGCTTACGCGAGAGATTCGACGCCCCATCGGACTCCTCATCACCCGTCGCGGCATCATCGAGCAGGTGTTGGTCGGAGCGGGCTGCGCACCCACCCATGAATCGCTGGCCAAATTTCGGGTTGGACCGCATTCCCTCCGAGGCCTTCGGCTGATTCGCACCCAGCTCGACGATGCCCCGCTCAGCCAGGAAGATTTGACCCATCTGGCACTCTTGCGCATGGATCTGATCGGTCTGGTGGGAGTGGACGAATCTGGTGAGCCTACCGTATTGCATCTTGCACACCTGCTGCCGCCCAATCAGCAGAAAGAGGTCTACCGGATCCTGCCGGCCGTCCCGTTCCACAATCTGGATCTTCAATTCGATACGTTCATCCACTCGCTCGACAGCGACCTGCTCCGGTCGGATACTCGTCATGCCGTCGGCGACGGCAAGGAATCGGCCATTCTCGTCAGTGCTTCCGCCAAGAGTCACGCGGAGCAGGAAGAGCACTTGGAGGAACTAAACGAACTGGCCGAATCGGCCGGGGTTGTCGTCTTAGATCGGATTCTGCAACGTACCCAGGAAGACTATCAGCGCTTCTTGCTTGGGAAAGGAAAACTGAAGGAGGTCGTCATTCGTGCGCTCCAACAGGGCGCGGATCTGTTGATCTTCGACCAAGATTTGGCGCCGGCGCAAGCTCGCGCTATTTCTGAGGTGACCGATCTCAAGGTCATCGACCGCACCCAGCTCATCCTCGATATTTTTGCCCGGCGCGCGCATACCCGTGAAGGCAAGGTCCAGGTGGAACTCGCGCAACTCCGCTATCTCCTCCCACGGCTCTCCGGGCACGGCACCTCATTGTCTCGTCTGGGCGGCGGGATCGGCACGCGGGGTCCGGGTGAAACCAAACTCGAAACTGATCGTCGCCGCATCCGCGACCGCATCTCTCATCTGGAACGAGACATTGACGATGTCGCCCGACATCAAGATCAACGCCGGGCGCGTCGTCTCCGGCAGGCGCTTCCCATTCTGTCCATCGTCGGTTACACCAATGCAGGGAAATCTACGCTGCTCAACACGCTGACGCATAGCCAGGTCCCGGCCCAGGATCGTCTCTTCGAAACACTCGACACCACCAGCCGTCGCCTCCGATTTCCTCACGACCGCGAAGTCATCGTGACCGATACGGTCGGATTCATCCGGGACCTTCCCAAGGATTTGGTCGGAGCCTTCCGCACCACGCTCGACGAACTGCGGGACGCCGACATCCTCCTGCATGTGATCGATGCCACGGCCAAAAACATCGATCTGCAAATCACGGCGGTCGAAACGGTTTTGCGCTCACTTGAAATGGACCGGATTCCCCGCGTGCTGATTCTCAACAAGTGCGATCGGCTCTCTGCCCACGAGTCCCTTGTCCTCTGCGAACGGTATCACGCAATCGGCATTTCAGCCCCGCACCGGGACTCGTTACGTCCGTTGATCACTCACCTCGAAACGCTGTTGCCTGCCATCCCCACGCCCCCGGTTCAGGATGAAGACCCTGAACAGCCTCCCCCAAACCTGGCACTTGCATCTCATTCCTGACCGCTTCACAATTGGCTGCCTTTCGCGCATCATGAAACCAGCTGTCGCACATGCCCCGTCTGCCAAGGCCCACAAGAGCCGCGTAGCCAGGATACTGACTTCTTTGCGTACCTCGATCTCCGAAATGAAGGTGGAACTCGACCACACCAACCCCTGGGAACTTCTCGTGGCCACCATGCTATCGGCACAGTGTACCGACCAGCGTGTCAACCAAGTGACCCCGAACCTCTTTCGGCGATACCGCCGGCCGAGTGACTATGCGGGAGCCAGTCCCGCCGAGTTGGAGGCCCTCATTCGTCCGACCGGGTTCTTCAAGACCAAAGCCAACAATCTCATTCGATGCGCCAAGGTCGTGACGGACCAATTTCATGAGCGAGTTCCAGACAGCATGGAAGCCCTCACGGCCTTGCCGGGGGTTGGGAGAAAAACCGCCAATGTCATTCTGGGGAATGCGTTCGGCAAGCCGGCAGTGGTGGTCGATACGCATGTGAAACGAGTGGCCGGGCGGCTCCAGCTGACCCGCCATACGGATCCGACCAAGATTGAATTGGATCTCCAGCAGTTACTGCCCGAAGACCAGTGGACGGAAGCATCGCAACGGCTCCTTCTGCATGGACGATACGTCTGTCTCGCTCGCACGCCGAAATGTCGGCATTGTTCTTTGTATACCGATTGCCATTGGGAGGGGAAAATCGCACGATGATTCGCAGTATGACCGGGTATGGCAAAAAGGACGACACGTCGAAACAAGCCGGTGTCACGGTGGAGATCCGCTCGGTGAACCACCGATTCTTGGAAGTAGCCGTCAGGGTTCCTCGTTCCCTCGCCCAGCTGGAGGAACAGATTCGAAAGGCCGTCCAGCAACGCTGCCTCCGCGGGCGGGTCGACGTGTCCGTGTCCGTGCACAACAATGGCAGCGGGCTCAAAACCGTCCAGATCGATCAGGCGCTTGCGAAGCAATACCATTCAGCCCTCAAGAAGCTTCAAAAAACATTGGGAATGCGAGGGGCCGTTGACATTTCGGTGCTCGCCGGGTTTCGCGAGATCTTGTCCCTCTCCGATCAACCAGTCGACGCTGATCACGTGACCAAAACGGTTTTACGCGTGCTCGGAGGGGCATTGACGGATTTGGACCGGATGCGCCGGCGGGAAGGGGAGGCGCTCGCCAAGGACCTAGCGATCCATTTAAAAGCGATCCAAGCAGCGAAGACCGCCGTGGCGAAAAAGGCACCAGGATTAGCCCAAGAGGCGTTTGAACGGATGAAAATCCGGGTTCAGGCCCTGTTGCAGGGCGAACTCCTGGATCAGGCCCGTCTCCAGCAGGAACTGGCGGTATTTGCCGATCGTTCCGACCTCTCAGAAGAATTGGTCAGACTTGAGTCACATATGCTACAGTTCGACCAGACGCTCCACAGTAAGGAGTCGGTAGGGAAGACGCTGGAGTTCCTCTTGCAGGAAATGGGGCGAGAAGTGAACACCATCGGCTCGAAAGCGAATGACGCCGACATTGCCGCGTTGGTCGTCCGCATGAAGGCCGAACTGGAAAAACTACGTGAACAAGTTCAGAATGTGGAATAGGGTCGGCCGCGGCGCCGGCAGTGAATAATCTATGAGCACCGCGCCCGTTCCATCCAACGACAAACCGGCTCAAGTACGCCGGGGTGTTCTCTTTGTCATTTCCGCCCCGTCAGGCAGCGGAAAGACGACGCTGTGCAAACAGATCACCGCCAACGTCCCGGGTCTCTGGCACTCGATCTCGTACACCACCCGTAAGCCACGCCCCGGCGAGGTGGAGGGACAGGATTATTACTTTCTCGATGAGGCCGCATTCCGGCAGATGATCGATCGCAACGAATTCGTCGAGTGGGCGCACGTCTACGGCAATCTGTACGGCACGCCCCGCAAAGTCTTGTCCGACAAACTGGAACAAGGCATCGATGTCCTGCTTGAGATCGACGTGCAAGGCGCACGCTCGGTCAAGAAAAAGTTCGAGGATGGGGTGTACATTTTTATTCTCCCGCCATCGTTCGACACGTTACGGACGAGGCTCCAGAACAGGGCCGGGGACTCGCCCGATGAAATTCAACGTCGCTTGCACAAGGCGAAAGAAGAGGTGTGGAGTTACCGGGAGTATTACTATATCGTCCGGAACGACGACCTGAAACACTCGCTCAAAGAGCTCGAAAGCATTTTCCTTGCGGAACGGATCAAGACCAAACGTTTGAACATGACCTGGCTGGAAGAAAAATTTATTCTCGACAAAGAGGGAAAGCAGGGGAATTCCTCCTCCGCCCCCGCATCAAAGGAGCACACGCACCATGGGTGAAATGTTAACGCTGTTACCGGAATACGCCGCCGGCGAGTTCGATTCACGACACCGCTTGGTGATCATCGCCGCACAACGTGCCAAGCAGTTAGTGCAGGGCGCGCGCCCAGCCGGCCCGTCCAAATTCACCAAAGAGACCAGCATCGCGCTCGATGAGGTCTTGCGGCATAAAGTGAAGTTCCTCATTGGCAAGGAAGCCCGCGACGCGATCAAGGAATCGAAACGCGTCAAAGAAGGTGAGACGGAGCGCCTGGCCATGATGACCGGAGAAGACGCCAAGGAAATCAAGAAGGAACTGAGCGTCTACGTCGACGATACCGTTAAGCCCGCCGCCCCGGAGGGCGAGGAGT
>JACQHN010000426.1 GCA_016199015.1 Nitrospira defluvii | reverse complement strand
TTTTCTCGGTCGGCCTCCTCGACGGACTGCAAGTACGCCTACGTCGGCCTTGCTTGCGAGAAGCCCCGGCGGGCTTCGGTCTCGAACGCCTCGCGACGGTATTCACGAATAATCCGGGCTAGCAAGCTTCTTCACGGCATCCAACCGCTTCGGGGAATCCTTCACATTCTTGATTCCCTGATCCGTCCAATTGAGGAGCATCACATAGGTGACCATCGCAGCCTCCTTTGTCAGCAGTCAGATTTTCTATTGCATCGGCTCCACCTCGGTACGCTTCCGTGATCCATTGCTCACCTCAGAGCATCCTCTACTGCAGCCTTCTACTGCAGCCTTCGAACCGCTCCTCTGCTCTTTTACCTATGAGGCGAGGCGGCTGTTATGGTCTCCATTGCGCGCATCGCTCAAGCGCCGACCACATAGTTTGCAACGTCAAATTAGTCCTGCGCGCGGGGTCTGTGAGCAGAGAGATCACACCTGTTGCCTCGCCCTCCACCTCCTTAGGGCACGGGCTCCGGGAACAAGGAAAAGGCGCTGAAGCATGGCCACATGGTCCTTCGCTGCGCGTATCGAACGAGCATCTTCACACCGCTCTACTTTGAGCCGGTAGGTCGGGGTGGCTCTGATTGCGCGTATATTCTTACCCTCCCACCCACACGGCGCGCCGAGACGCGCCCCTATCCCAAGCGAGGGGCTTCTGAGACCGCGCGTTGCGCGAGCACAGAGCCACTCGACCTGCCGGCTTCCCCTCTCAACTCTCCAGCGACGAACGCCTCAACCCATCATCCAGGCGGACGTGGCTGGCATCGGCGCGGACTTTGCCGAAGAAGCGGGGCCCCACCGAGACGCCGTCAGGAAGGAAAGCGGAAACTGACCGAGTCCGCGAGGGAATTTCCGTAGGCTTCCGCCTGAAGGCGTCCGTAAGGGTCGCTTCGAAGGCGAGGACGCGACGGGGTCAGCCACGTCTGCCTCTTAACTCTCCGGCGCCAGCGTAATCTCCTTCACCTCCCCGAACGCTGCCAGCACTTTCGACAGGGCCTCGCCGGACCCGACCGCCAGAATCCGCAATCGCTCTGGGTTAAAATGGGCCTTGGCCGCTCGTTGAATATCCTCTTTGGTCAACTTCACCACCTTGTCGCGAATCTGATGGAGCCAGTCTTTCGGCAACCCGTCATATTCGAGATCCATCAAGCGGCTCACGATGCTCGACGCGCTGGTGAACGAGAAGACAAACGAGTTCACATAGGCTTCCTTGGCCTCCTCCAGCTCGGCGTCGGTCACCGGCTCATTCCGCATCCGCTCCATGTTCGCCACGAAGCGATTCACCACCTCTTGGGTCGAGGCCAGCTTGGTTTCGGCGCGCATCAGCCACACCCCTTGATCGTACACGCTGGCCCGGAGGCCGCTACCGACGGAATAGGCCAGCCCGCGCTTCGTGCGCACATCGTTGAAGAGCCGACTGCGGAACGAACTGCCGCCCAGAATGTCGTTGGCGATCGCCACCGCGACATAATCGGGGTCAGTCTCTTTAATGGTCAGATGCCCCACCCGCAGGTGTGTCTGCGACGTGTCCTTGTTCACGAACCGCACAGCGCTGGTCTTGAAGTCGGTCTCGGGCACAGCGGGAATCGCGACGTCGGGCACGGTGCCTTTGGCCCAATCGCCGAAGACTTCACGCAGCAACGCCAACATGGAAGTCCTCTCGAAGTCTCCGGTGACGCCCAGAATGATGCCATTGGGGTGGACCGTGTGTTGATGAAAGGCCACGAGGTCCTCTCGCGTCATCGAGTCGATCGAGCGAATCGTGGTCTCTCGGGCACTGGGATGCGTGCCGCCATAGAGAAGCTTGGCGAACTCCCGTCCGACAATGGAACCAGGACTGTCTTGACGACGGCGGATGCCTTCCAGCGCCTGCAACTTCGCCAGGTCGACTCGACTCTGTTCAAACGCCGGCCTGCGCAACAAATCGGCAAAGATCTGCATCCCGCGTTTCAGATCCTTCTTCAACACATCGAGGGAGGCGGAACCGGACTCTTTGGCAAAACCGATCGATACCGTCGCAGCCAACTGTTCGAGCTCTTCATCGACTTCTTCGGGAGACATCCCTGCCGAACCGCCTGTTCGCATCACCGCGCCGGTCATTCCGGCCAGGCCGACCTTCTCCGCCGGGTCCAGCCAACTGCCGGTTCTAAACGTGGCGTTCACCGTGACGAGCGGGAGTTCGTGATCTTCAAGCAGGTAGACCACCATGCCATTGTCCAACACGACACGATCCGCATCGGGCGGGTTGAAGTCCACTGTCGGGAAACGCATCGTGCGCGGATCATTCGGCGCAAGGTCCGCCGCCAGTCCGGGCGCTATCGGTGTGACCAGCAACAAGAGCATGGTCAGCAGCGAGATTCCGTTCACCTTCTTCAGCATGCCTGTCTCCCCTCCCATCGTCGCCTGACCCTTCACGCCTAACCCCTTACGGCTTCCACAGGTCATGGCTGCACCTCACCCGCCGCCGCCATTTTTTTATCGGGAACCTTCTTCACCAGGACCCCGACGGTTCGATTCGGTTTGGTCAGATACTGGGACGCGACCCGTTGCACATCGGTCGGTGTCACGGCCGCGATCCGGTCGCGCGCGTTCACCACATATCGCCAACTGCCGGCCACCGTCTGGTAAAAGGCCAGTTGCGAGGCAAGGCCGCCATTGGACCGCAACGACCGCACCAGGTCCGCATCCAATCCGTTGAGGACGCGCTCGAACTCCTTGGCCGAAATCGGTTCGGTCTTCAACCGTTCGAGCTCCTCGTAAATCGCCGCTTCCACCTCCGCCGTGCTATGGGGCGCGAGCGGCGTGGCAGCAATCACGAAGAGGTTCGGCGCGCGAACGCCCGGATAGTTCGTATCCGACAACACAGACGCCGCCAAGCGTTTATCTCGCACGAGCGTACTGTACAAACGCGACGTCACGCCCTCGGTCAGCACCT
>JACQHN010000420.1 GCA_016199015.1 Nitrospira defluvii | reverse complement strand
GAGAGGATCGGACGACGGAGCAGGTATTCATGAATAGTCCGGGTTAACTCCCGAGCGGCGTGGCAGGCTGGAGGAGTTCACAGATAGCCTGGTGCAATGGGCATGCTGCATGGAGGGCACAAGGCCGGCAGCCGACGAACCGGGTGGTCGGCCGAGAGGAGAAGCGAACAGGAATCGACGATCAGTTCACGCGGCCATAGATGGCCGACGCGCGCGGAGCAGAACATCCGATAGATTTGTGTCCCCAACGGGATCGCGCACCATCGTGATGCTCCGATCGGCGCCACGTCACTCGGCTCAGCAGTGACCAGACCGATCGCAAAAAATCCCAACTGAACAGACGTGGGCTCTCGGGCTTCCCGTCGACCCGACACCAGGAACACCACAATCCAGACCGTACCCTCCGCCCCGCCACGACACTATAGATCCGACGGTGAGCTTTCACAGGTGACCTCACAACATTGTGGGAGACAATTCTGAAATTCGCCTGCGCTTCATCAAGGCATTCGACTATGCTGAACCGTACCACGCGAATAACTCTCCGCCAAAATAGAAAACGGTTTGATGCGCGCTGCACACGGGATCACATATCTGATGACTCATGTGCTTGATTCACGGTCTGGTTTGGAGTCAGATGCAGAACAGGCGGAAGATTGAGAAGTTGAAAGGATCTATGACGCGACATCACGAGGACATGCGGGTGGAACTTGTCGAATGGGGCAAGGCGGAACCGGCCATTCGGGGGATCCGCGAAACGGTATTCATCTTCGAGCAGGCGGTGCCTGAGGAGTTGGAGTGGGATGGCCTCGATCCGCTCTGTGCCCATGCGCTCGCGTGGAATGACCTCGGTGAGGCCATCGGCACGGCACGCATGCAGGCGAAGGGAACGATAGGCCGGATGGCAGTGCTCAAGGACTGGCGTGGCCGCGGTGTTGGACGCGCGCTCCTTCAGACGTTACTGGACCTGGCGGCGAGGCAAGGGCTTTCGCGCGTAACCTTGTCGGCTCAGACCCACGCCCTTGGCTTCTACGAACGAGCCGGGTTTCACGTGATCGGCAACCCGTTTATGGACGCCGGCATTCCGCATCGGTCGATGATAAGGGACCTACTCTTGCCGCAGGCCGACCCAGAGAAGCGATGATCCCGCCCCTCGCTGAAGTCGGCGGCTCAACCCCAATGCCGCAGGCTGACATCGGGGGCGTTTCAACAATCTTGAACCACAGGACAACACTAGGGGTGAAACGTTTCGGATTGCTGGCAAGGTACGGTGAAGGATCGACGAACCGCGAGACACGAACAGGCTTCGTTATCTGCGACGGATTGCGATAAGTCATCATGTCTTAACGCAAAACCTGGCCCTCTCTGCCTGAACACACCTAGCATGTCCTCATTGGCGGTGCAATCCCCACACGTTGCAATCATCCGTCTTGAACGAAGTGAGCGGACAAGCTAGTATCAAACGCTATTTTTTCAGAATCTCACCCAAGGATTTGAGGCCCCAGTGGCAGAAGTCCAGATCACTCCATCAATAGCGACACAAGGCATTCAGCTCCAGTTAATAGCACCTTCCCGCCCGCCCTCTCCCGTCACAGTATTCGAGCCGAAAGGTGTCGTATATACAAAACGATGGGTTGTGGAGCTGCTTCTGGATTTGAGTGGCTACGAAGATGCCCAGAACCTGGTGGATGCCCTGGCGGTTGAACCAGCAGCGGGTGATGGTGCATTTCTCGGCCCTATGATCGAGCGCCTCACGGCCTCGTGCCAAAAACTTGGTCGGCCTTTGTCGGAATGTGAACACTCCTTAATCGCATATGAGCTGGATGAAAGCAGTGCTGCTCGCGCACGGGGCCTTGCTCTGAGCATCCTAGAAGATCGAGGCGTGAGCCGCCCTCTCGCAGAACGGCTGGCCCAAGCGTGGGTCGTAACGCGGGATTATCTGTTCGATGCCGGCAGCAAAGAAGCAGATTTCATAATCGGAAATCCTCCCTATGTACGCCTGGAAGATATTCCCGAAGAGACCGCCTCGGTGTACCGTAGTGCGTACCCAACAATGCGTGGCAGAGCTGATCTGTATGTGGCGTTTTTTGAAGCCGCGCTTCGCCAGCTTAAGCCCGGCGGGGTTTGCACTTTCATCTGTGCCGATCGTTGGATGCGCAATCAATATGGGGCAGATCTGCGACAGCTGATTACCTCCGCGTATAGCGTTGACGTGCTTCTGAGCATGCACAACGTGAATGTTTTTGAACACGAAGTGGATGCTTATCCTGCGATTACTGTCATTCGACACAGGAGACAGAGATCTGCCATCGTGGCTAGGGCCGATCCTGAAGCCGAAAATGTCCGACCAAAGCAACTAGCGACGACACTCCTCCAGAAAGATCGCGGCACGCCGTCAGCCTCACTTCAAGGCATTCATGTGGCAGTGGTGAACACATGGTTCAAAGGAGCAGACCCTTGGCCCTGTCATTCGCCTGAGCAATTGGCGCTCCTCCGCCGGTTGGAAGATGAGTTTCCTCT
>JACQHN010000442.1 GCA_016199015.1 Nitrospira defluvii | reverse complement strand
GCGCCAATGTGACTGTCGATCGCGCCACGTTCGGGGACACCGTCATCAAGCGCGGTACCAAGATCGACAACCTCGTGCAGATCGCCCACAATGTGGTGGTGGGTGAGCACAACATCCTGGTCGCGCAGGTGGGAATTGCGGGAAGCACGACGTTGGGGCGCTACGTGATGGTCGGCGGCCAGGCCGGTCTCGCCGATCATTTGCAGATCGGCGATCAAGTGATGATTGCGGCGAAGTCCGGGGTGACCAGAAGCCTTGAGCCCAACCAGGTCGTGTCCGGCGCCCCAGTCATGCCGCATGCCACGTTTCTGAAAGCGCAGGCGGTGATTCCGCAGTTGCCCGAGTTGCGCCAACGCGTTCGCGAGTTGGAGGAACGACTTACCACCCTCGAACAGGCCCGGCAACCCATCAGGCCCCGCAAACCCCGCCGCAAGTAATACCCGTTCGCCTGATCGTCAGTTTTTCAGGACCGTGCGCCAAAAGAACAGCTTCGCCCAAAAAAACCCTGCCCAGGGCAGGAAATACGCAGCGACCGGATACACCGCGCCATAGACCACGCCGACCGTGGATCCAAACAGGAGCAGCGCCAGGCCGGCCATGTAGGCGACAGGAGCCCAAGGCGACCCGCTGGGCGAGTCCTGCTCCGACCCGCCCTGACGCTTGAGACGTCCACCCTTCTTGAGCGTCGGCTGCCGCATGCGTGCAGCGAAGACCTCAGGGCGATGGCGCAGAATCCACCGGTGATACGTCGTCTGCAACCAGCCAAGCACCCCTCCCAGCACTAACAACCCTGAACTTTGCAGAAAGGTTTCCCAGGTGTAGGTGTCGGTGGCAATGAGTTGGTACCCCAAGGCGCCGACGCCACCGACCATGGAGACCAAGCCGAGAATACCGGC
Source organism: Nitrospira defluvii (assembly GCA_016199015.1). Classification (GTDB taxonomy): domain Bacteria; phylum Nitrospirota; class Nitrospiria; order Nitrospirales; family Nitrospiraceae; genus Nitrospira_A; species Nitrospira_A defluvii_B. The sequence continues at coordinate 10,091 of JACQHN010000442.1, read as the reverse complement.
TGGAAATAAAATGTAGGCTTTGACGTAGGCGGTCGCTTTTGCGTCCTGCCCTTCTTGTTGTTTGACTGTCACGAGTTTTGGCATGGCCGTGATGGTCGTACAATCCCAACCTCAACCGCAAGGGAAAATGCATGTCGCGCGAACAAATACCTGTGAGGCATGTCATCAAGTTCCCTCGTACGGTCATTCTTGAACAGATCCACATGTTCATCTGTCCACAAGAACTGTGGACGGGCTGTGCGCAACCGTGTGGATAGGCAACCGATGATGGGGCTGCGCGGGGGTACACGCAATCTGCTCAAGGATTAGGCGAAGCGAATCGCGAGCTGTCAGCAGGGTACGCGACTGATCAGGTGTAAACCGGTAAGAATTCGTGAGACGCCGAGAGGGGCAGAACCGAAGCTGACGCCACGTTCTCCTCCCCTGCTACGCCAAGGGGAGAATGTCGAAAATTGCCGCTCGTTCCACTCGGCCGATATCGACCCACTGTTGGGCCAACGGAACCAGAGCGACCAACCGTTCCTTCACGGCATCCAATCGTTCGCGCACAGCAGAAGGTTTCTGGTGGACCGTGACACGGAGAAATATACGCAAGCCGTTTAAAAACAGGGCGATATTTGCGGCTGAGACCCGTTCTGCCGCGTCAGAAAGAATGTCGATTTCATCAAAGACAGGCTCCAACGCCTGGGGAGGAAGGGCGCACTCCTCGCTGGCACGATCGATGTGACCGAGCGTGGCGAGAACAGCCGGAACATGCGTCTGCATGTGCGCGAGAAATTGTTCATCCAGCTCATCCAAGTCTTTCAAGATGCGACCGATGGTTCGGGCATCCACGACCTCTGCATTGCGTTCCATCTTACGCTCAGACCATTGAATGACCGTCTCCAGCACATCGCGCACAGGTTGAACCGACCGCCCTCGCGCCACATGCAATTGTCGTAAGGCATCGAGAATGGGGGCGGAGGGTACCACGCCATGAGCTTCCTGTTGGTCGGAGGGCTCCGTTGGGAGAGAGGCTTCCGCGCTCATCGATTGAAGCGACTCCTCGCCTTGCATGCGCTCCGGTGTGGATGAAGCTGGGACGGCGCCTTCATTCGGCATGGCCTCGACCTGTTCGAGCTCATGCACGGTCTTGGTGATCAGCAAAAGACCTTCCCGAAGCGAAGCCACATGATGGGCCGCCACAGTCCGCTCATGCTTAACCGCCGCCTGGAGGATCGGAAGAAGTGTCGTGGCCATGTCCTCCACGGCCGTCAGGCCGACGGTCGCAGCGGAGCGGGCGAGGTTGCTCACACTCTGCCACAGAATCGTAGCCAGCCTGGCACGGCGAGGCTGCTCGCTCGTCGTATCCAGTCGCTCTAGAGCCGTCTGAATTTGGTTGAGCCATTCACGAGCTTCCAGCACGAACAAGCCAAGAATTTCCCGTCTTACATGCGTCGCCTGTTCAGAAGGATCGACGACCGACGGAGCATGGTCGATGAAGGCAGGAGCCGGGGACTTTTCCACCGCAGCCTGAATCACACCAGCAATCGCATCAAGGCTCTCGAGTAAAGCGGCAAACTGCTCCGATGCGTTGGTAGACGACGCGGCCGCTTCAACAGATGGCGGGGAAGACGGGAAGGTGATCCGCTCCAGCGCCGGTGGATCAACCGTGTCCGCTACGGACACATGGGGCAACACACTCAGATCGAGATAGCGCGGCACAGCGGTCACGGACTCCTCTTGCTCCCCAGTCACGCGAAGAACCGGGCGCGAGGGGTGCGAGGGCGTGATGCGGACGACCACTCCTTCCTCTCCGCTGTTCAGCCGGACCTTCGTCCCCAAAGGATAGACCGACAACTGCTCGACCAACCCTTTCATGATTTCACGTGGAAACGCAGTGCGTTCGGTGTTCAGCAACTCGCGGATGGCTTCGTGCGGCAGCAGGCGCCGACGATAGGGACGGGGACTGACAAGGGCATCGAAAATATCAACGAGGCCGATGATTTGCGCCAGCTCGTTGATCTCTCGGCCCTTCAAGCGATTGGGATACCCCTGTCCCCTCCCCCGCTCATGGGCCTGCAGCACGACTTCAGCCAACCAGGCGTACTCCGATCCGAGACGCTCAATCACCCCACACCCCAGACGCGGATGTTGCTCGACCAGGGCTCGCTCATCAGGGGACAGGCGTCCGGTTTTTGTGAGCAGGTTCTGCGGCACAGCGAAAATACCGATGTCGTGCACCAGGCCGGCCAATGCCAATCGTCGCAATTCCGCGCCATAGTAACCGAGGCCAATGCCGACCTTCGTGCCCAGAATGCTGACATTGACGAGATTCGTCACCAGCGGGATGCCTGCGGGACTTGAGAGCGCCTCGACGACCAACTGATCGCTTTCTTGAATCGAATCGACTATAGTTCCGGCAAGATGGGTCATCTCTGTGAGATCTACCCGCTCCTGTCGCTGAACGGCGGCGGCCACCTGCATGAGTGCCTCTTCGGCCTGCCGGTAGCGATTCTGTTCCGTCTCCCCCATTGCGCTCCTTTTCCTTCCAGCCTGCACACGTTAGCTCATGTAGCAGGCCTCTCCCATCCATACCACAGCGTCTTTCGTGCCTAAATTCGTCGTCAAACAGCCGTCGCCGCACTTCGTGAGCGGCCGTAGGGACACTCCCCGAGGATTCGACATATTAGCAACGAGCCGGAACGAAGGCACCGGGGAGGTGTGCTATTGGTTAAACCACCGGCAGCAGTCCGCCCATCGCATCCCGTTCCTGCTCTCCTGCAGTGATCCATTCCCCGATGGTGACCAGCACGGCACGGATTCGTGTTTCCACCGAATGCACCCGCTGCGAAGTGATGACGATGCGATGCTGAACGATGAGCGAAAGAAAACTTTGGAGACCGGCCAGAAAGGTAACCAGTGGGGTGACCTGCGCCTGCTTGGCAATCCCCTGAAGGTGTTCGATGTTCTGGATACATCCGCCCAGCATATTGCTAGGCTCCAGTGCGGTCAATCCTTCCGTGCGGAGTCGGCTCAGGTGCTGAGCCACGTCCGGCAATTGTTGTCGTAGGGATTCCAAGCATTGCGCATCAGCCACTTGTAGATCTCGCAGCATCTGATGAAAGCTGGTCGCCTGAATCTGCTCAGCCCCTTGCCTGGCCTCGTACTCCAGACGCTGCATGACGTGGGGAATAAGACTACGGGGGGAAAGTCCACTCACAGCGTAGTCATCCTGAAGGGCTCGGAGCGCATTCAGGAGCGTCAGGAGATCGGCCGCCGGTTCGGATTGCGGTGGCGCCTCCTGGGAGAGTCCAAGATCAAGTGTAATGCCAGTCGCCGTCGTCACGGACGTCATGACGATGCGGAACTGCTCGCGGACAGTGGCGTAATCCTGCCTCGTGGCCGTGGTCCGGTCTTTGAGAGTGTCAATGAACGGGAGCAATGCGAAGGTGGCACGTTCCACATCGGAGAGATTCACCGTGGCTGCAGAGCCGCCGAGACTGGTAATGCCTCGTACGACTGCATCCACGAGTTGGGTATGGCGATCGAGATCAGGCTGATTTTCAAGTTCGGTCAGTGCCGAATGGATTTGAATGAGCCACTCCTGGGCTTCTTGGCCGAAGAGTTCAACCAGTTCCTTCTGAAAATCGTCTTCGGTTTGTTCTGATTCGGTCGACACGGTGGCATCCTGCCCTGACTCATGTACTCGCCCGGAAAGGTGGGCGGGTGAAGGCCTGCTAGCGTTTTCCATTCCCGAGTTGGGAGGCGAGTCCCGCGATCTCGCCCAGCTTCCGCGCCATATCTTCAAATCGCCGATTGGACTGTTCCGCCATATGCTCAGCTTCCGTCGCACGTTTCATCAATTGCATTGAACGCTCCCGCTCATCGGCTAATGCGAGGTCGAGCTCATGGGCACGCTGAACGGCCGTTTCCAGCTGTTTGACCTGTGTCATCACCAACACTGCCGCCTCCCGCTCCGTCGCGAGTAGGCCATCGAGTTCCGCAATGCGCGCGCGCTCCTGCCCAAGGACCTCTTCAAGGGCCGGTACTCGGGCAGCGAGCGTCTCGAATGCGGCGCTTTGCTTTCGGCAAGCCTCCGTCTCCTCGCGCTCGCTCGCGAGGGTCGTTTCGAGCTCATGCGCGCGGCCTTCGATATGTTCAAGTGTGGTGATCTGCTGGACCAATTGAGTAGCGGCGCCACGCTCTGCCGCAAGATGCGCCTCCAATTCCAGAATACGAGCAGCGTTGCTGGCATTGTCCGAGACTTGTTGTAAGAGTTCCTCCGTTCCATGACGAGCTTCGGCCAAGGCGGTTTCCAGCTCATCGACCCGATGAGCCTGTCTCGATATGTCTTCCAATTGTTCCGTAAGGGTCGCCCGCTGCGCACGTTCCTCCGTCAGTGCCTGATCGAGTGCTCCAGTGCGTGAGGATAAGTCTGCGACCTGCAGGCGTTGTTCAGCCAGCGCACTCTGCATCTGCTGTATCTGCTCATGACTCTGTTGACGTTCACAGGTAAGTTGTTCCTCAAGTGCTGTGATTCGAGCATCGCGCTGTGCCAGAACCTCCGCGTGTCGATCGTTGACTTCCTGCAAGACACTCGACGCAACAGGCGGATGATCTGCCATGGGCGCCACGACCTCGTGGCTGTCCGCCGAAAGCGACATCAAGTCCGGCTCTGGAAGACTGATCATGGCAGATTCGTTCTGTTGCTGACATTCCTGGTTTGTCACAAGAGTGCGTTCAGCATCTTCGGGCGTGCATGCGATCGGCGCGACAGGGTGCTCCTCAATGACGGACTTCTCCGCATAGGCCGGACTTGGAGACGGTTGGGGATCCGACGCGGGTTTGGGCTGCCGCTTCATGAGCAAATCCAACACCCGATCTTTCAGCGACGTTCCCTGGAACGGCTTCTTCAATACCCCATCGGCCTTGCAAGATTCCGCCTGCCGAGATACTTCGTCGTTCACAATCCCGCTGATCAAGAGCACGGGAATGTCCGCGAGGTTTGCCTGCGCCCGGATGAATGCACAGACCTCATAGCCGCTTTTGTCCGGCATAATGACGTCGGACACGATTAAATCCGGACGATCCTTACTGAGGAGCGCCAGAGCCTCGGAGCCGTTGGCAGCCAGGGTGACGCCCATTCCTGCCTCGGTCAGGAGACGCTCGGCCACCTTGCGAACTGCGATACTGTCATCGGCAATCAAAATCTTTGGCATGTCGTTCCTCTAGACGATGCAGGGCTCATCTCGCGGGACGGATCGATGAGACCCCAAGGGTCGTCAGGTTGATGATGGGAAGTTCTTCCTCGTCGGCCACGCACGTCCCGGCGATGTCGGGGTCGCTCCCGACTCGATAGTGCATTGATGAGCGGGCCACCATGTGAAGTGATGGAACCTGGGAATCGATACAAATTGCGAGAGGGCCATCGATGTGTTTGACGATCAGACACAACAGCTCATTCTCGTGCATGGTACGGTTAAACTTTGCCGCCAAGTCGAACACTGGGAGGCAACGCTTCTCTTGACGGACGAGCGCGGCGACGAACGGCGTGTCACTGGGGACGGCGGTCGCGCCAGGCCATGGCATGACGCCGCCAATCTCGTCAGTCCTGGCGGCGAGCCGTTGCCCTGCCACTGAGAACACGACCAGGCCCTGCATCCGCGCCTCCGCGGTACCCTTCGTCCCCACTTGGGCCTGCCTGCGTAACTGAGCGCGTAACATGGGTCAACCTCGGTTTCTACGTCTTATGACCCGCTGGTGTCGGGACGGCGTCTTCGTGGGTGGCGGACGACAGGCGAAGCCTGGAGTCAAACTCTCCCGCTCGGCGTTCAGAGGCCTGAAAGACGAAGGCATCCAGGGCATTCTTGCGAGGTGGGAGTTCAAGCACCCAGAAAGGATTGGCAATGAGTGCGACATAGGCCGTACCTGAAAAAAGGCCGAGCAGTCGGTCGCGCTCCCCTCCTCGAAACTGTGGTGGGAGTGGCTGAACCTGCGACCGATCGACGTCCACAAGGCCCAACACTCCGTCTACCATAAATGATCGAGATCGCTGATCATTGCCGTACAGAATGATCCGTGTTTCAGCCGTTGTCATTTGGGCTCCGATGGTGAGCCGGCCGGCGAGGTCGGTCCTCTCATAGGAGGAGTTGGCCCAGGTGACGAGTCCCTCACGCCCTGCTTCGGCAAGCGTGATGATGCCGCGAACCCAGTGAGCCGGAAAGGCGACATGGATAGGTCCGACGAGTGCCACCAAAAACCTGACCGTCTGTCCACTCGTCGCGGCTGCAGTCTTATGTCCTCGGAGGCTCATGGTTGACCTTCATTCTGACAGCGAAGCAGAGAATCAGCAAACCGTTCCTATTTTCTCACTCCGGCTTCGCGGCCCGTCCATCTCTGGACTTCTTGGATCAAGGCCCGTTCTTCGACCGGTTTGGCAATGTAGCCAGACGCGCCCACACTGACGGCCATTTGGCGATGTTTTTCGCCCGCCCGTGTGGTCATCACCAGAATCGGCGTCGTGTGTGTCTGTGGCCTCGCGCGGAGCGCTTGAATCACTTCATACCCATTCAGCTTCGGCATTTCGAGATCAGTGATAATGAGCTGATAGTTCTGCATCAATGCTTTGCGGCATCCTTCCTCTCCATCCGTTGCTGTATCGACGGTGTAGCCGGCCGCTTCAAGCATGCGTCCCACGAATTTTCTGATACTCAGCGAGTCGTCGATCAACAACAGCGGCAAACGTGTATCCGAGAGCTGCGCTGGGGCATCCTGCACCGGTCCGTCCGGCGACGACGCAAGACCGCTCTGTCCTGTTGAGATCGCTTCATGATATTCACGCGTCGTCAGCCGGCTCACATCCAGCACCAGCACGATGCGTCCTTCGGGATCAATGGTGGCCCCCCCGAACACCGAACGCTCATACGGCTTCAAGGCCCCTAACGACTTAATGACAATTTCTTGCCGGCCCAGTAACTCATCGACGGCACAGCCGAGCGCTCCGGTCGATGTCCGGACGACCACCACAGGCTTGGAACCATCAATGGTGCCAGACTCCCGACGAATGAGACTCCCGAGCGGAAACACCTCGATAGCCTCGTCGCCGATCTGCATCACGGAGCGATCTCCCATCTGCTGGATCGTCGACGCGGTCGACATCGTCACCTCGCGCACGCTGGGAAGCGGGATCGCATAGCGATCCTTTTCGACTCGGACGAGCAAGGCGGTCGCGATCAGGAGGGTGAGCGGGAGATGCATCGTAAACTTGGTGCCCTGCCCGCGGACCGATTCCACTTCGATGTGGCCGTTCATCGTCTCGATGACACGCTTGACCACATCCATTCCGACACCCCGACCCGCTTGATCGCCGACGCTATCCGCGGTGGAGAATCCAGGCAGAAAAATAAATTTGATGACTTCGCTCTCAGGCAATGATTCCGCGACATCCGGCCTCACGAGCCCCAGCTTGATGGCTTTGACCTTGATCTTCGCGATATCGAGACCCGCGCCATCGTCTTCCACTTCGATAAGCACCGAGTTTCCTCGATGCGCCGCGTGAAGATAAATCGTGCCGACTGCCGGTTTGCCTTGGCTGAGACGGGTGCCTGAGGGCTCAATCCCATGGTAGACCGCATTCCTCACCAGGTGCACCAGTGGATCGACGAGGCGTTCGACCACTCCGGTGTCGATTTCGGTGTGTTCACCGGACGTGACCAGGTTGACTTCCTTGCCTGTGGCACGGGCCATCTCACGCGCGGCACGGCGGAACCGAGTAAAGGGCGTCCCGATCGGCACCATTCGAGCACGGGCGATTTCGTCACGCATGCCCAACGTCAGTTGCTGCAACTGCCCCATGTCGTCTTGTGCGCGGTGGATCGATCCGGTCAACTGCGACATGGATTCGGTAATGTCTGCCGTCACCTCGCTGATGCGCCGAGCCAAAATGTTGAAGTCGTCGTATTTGTCGAACTCCAAACTTCCGAAATCACTGACCCCAGCAAGGGATTGTGGCAGCTCTTCGCTTGATGATGTGGGCGACGGCTGAAAGGAGAACGTGTGCTTGTCCTCGAATGTTCGAACCGCGTCGATCAACCGGCTCTTGTTGGCCACGACTTGGGAGGCCAGTTGATCCAAAGTCCGAAGCCGCTGCTCGAGGCGTCCGCGGTCGATGACCAATTCGCCGACCAGATTCAGCAGGCGCTCCAAGCGATCACGGCTGACCCGGATCACCTCACGCTCTTCACCCGCTTTACCCGCCACGCTTTGGGACGACTCGACACCGACGGCTTCGCTCACGTCTTCAACTGCGGCAGCCTCAGAAGACACCTGCACAGCCTGCTGTGTTTCGTCGGGCGCCGATTGGGTTTGGCCTAGGTGCTTCAGCTCCTGTAGCGACGCGGCAAATCGTTGTCGCGTACGACTCAGTATCGAGGGATCACGTCGCATCAGGGCACGAATGACATCGATCGCGCGCAACAGCACATCCGTGTGACCGGGGAGAAGCTGAAGGTGCCCCTCGCGGACAGTCCCCATGAAGTCTTCAATGTGGTGCGTCAGATCCCCAATCGCCTGGAATCCCACGGTATAGGCCGACCCTTTGAGCGTATGGGCCGTACGAAACAGTTGATGGATCGTCTCCGGATCGGCTGCACCCTTATCAACCCGCAACAGATCAGCCTCTAGATTCTCCAAATACTCCTGGGCTTCCGGCGCGAAATACGACATCACTTCGGGATCAAGGTTTGGAATCAGATAGTCTTCCGTGAGCACGCTTGAGTGGGTCGCGCTCACAGGTTGAACGGTTGTGGTGGCGACGGACGTGGCGGGTGGCATCACCTCTTGCACCGGTGTCGCCTCAAGGTGATCGGACGCAGGTGCTGCGGCCGGGGCTTGACCCACGCCTTCCTCCAACTCCCAAAGCAATGTCTTGATGCGAGGAACCTCCTGCTGTAAGCGAGGTCCCAATTGCGCGTCTCGCGCCATAAGGGAGCGGATCACCTCAACAGAATGCCGGATCACGGTGATCCAATGTGGAGCGATGGCCGCACGCCCTTCCCGAACGGCGATCATGCAGGCTTCGATCGGATGGGCGATATCTCCAACTACCTGAAACCCGACGGTATAGGCCGACCCCTTCAGGGTATGAGCGACCCGATACAATTGGTGAATCGTCTCGGGATCCTGCGAGTCGGCTTCCAACCGCTGCAGAAGTGTCTGAATGGTGTTGAGATACTCTTCGGCTTCTGGGGAAAAGTAGGAGAGGACTTCCTCGTCGAGACCGGGAATCAGGTAGTCTTCCGCCGGTTTATCCAAGGTTTCACCAGAGTCGGCAGAGACCTCGGCCGAACCAGCCGGCACCAACTCACCACATCGTCGGACGAAATTCTCAACAACGGATGGGTCCTCGCCTCCGCCGCGTCCAATCTGCTCCACCTGACTCCGAAAAGAGGCCACGATGTCCCGAATCAATTGAAGGACGGCGGGCCATCGTTCGGCAGGAATCTCCTGCACCTGTTCCAATGTCTCTTCGAGCAACGCCCCAAGTTGGCCGAGCCCGGCAAATCCATACAGCAGCGCCGCGCCCTTCAACTTGTGGCCGACTGCATGAAACTCGGCCACTTCGCCTGGTTCAGGATGCGCTTTCCCCTCAGGATGCAACGCCTTCCAGAACCGTTTCATATCGTCACCGGCTTCGGCGACGAAAATGTCCAGCAGCTGATCGCGATCAAAGTCAGAGCTCATTGACCCACTCAACATCCGAGCGGACACTCATGACCGCTCTTCAAGAGGTGCTCTACGCAAGTTTGAACTGAGCGACCGACGAGTTGAGACCTTCGGCCAATTTTGCCATGTCCTCGATCGTGAGTCGTGTTGAGTCTGTCTGCTTCTGCGTCGCCACGGCGCCGCCGGTGAACTCCTTAATGGCTCGACCGACTTTTTCCGTCGAGGCGGTCTGTTCGGACGCCGCGCTCGCGATGTTCTGGGCCAACTCGGAAGACCGTTTCGCAATGTCTGAAATTTCAGCGAACACGTCGCCGGTCCGGAGGGCCGAAGCGGATCCGGCTTCCACCGCCTGCGTTTCATGCTCCATGGCGACCACGGCATCCTGC
>JACQHN010000405.1 GCA_016199015.1 Nitrospira defluvii | reverse complement strand
GCGATTGCAGCAGAAGCGCTCGTGAATCATGCGGGCTAGACATTTCTCTTTGAGAACCGCGGATTGGCTCCCGTGCCAGGCGTTGCCCCCTGCGGTTTTTTGAGCCGTGAGCGACTCTGACCTCCTAGCCTCTCTTTCCGTTCCCGTCACATAAGGGTGACAACGCGCGGGAGCTTATGGTATCTGAGCCACAGCAGGTGACAGGCTTTTCGCCGCCCATCTCGTACGAAGGAGTGTAATTGTGAACCAGCGCTTTGGGATTACCGTGAAGTTTTTAATTTCTGCCGATTCCCCCGAGGAGGCAGAAGAGATTATCGAGTCGGCCTGTGAGAAGATGGCTGCGTCCATCCATGAAGGAGACGTCAGCTACGAAGGTATCGAGGACATCGAAGAGGAAGATGAGTAATGATGCGCTTCGTCCTTGCCGCATCGGCATTGTCGAGCCACCGGCCCCATAATGCGCTCAGAGGGGGCCGGCGGGAGAAAGAATGCGCAGTTAGGCCATGTCGGCCAGAGAGCCGGATGGCATGATGGATCCTGTCGCTCCCACGGGAACTGATGCCCGCCCTTCGGGGTTTCTGAACCGGATCCATCAGTCCAATAAACAGTATCTTCCACAATGGCTCGGTGTTCCGGCGCACATTCACCACGTCGCCTACCGGATGGCCAATCCGCCGGTGGAACGACCCAATAGCCGCCGGGAGTTTCAACATCTTCTTCAGGCCCTCGATATTTCCGAGGGCGCGATCGACGAGAGGTTCGGTTACGGATTCAAGGTCGCGCCCAATGGAGACCGGCTGGTCGTCGTCTGGGAAGCGCACACGGAATATTACAGTTACCAGGTGTGGCATGTGGTGAGCGAGGCGACAAGTCCGCTCGATTTCGGGCCGATCACGTTTCCCGGCTACATGATGCCGCTCTGTCCGCTTGGTCTACGCGTGAATGCCCTCGACCTGCTGTTCTTGCCGCAAGAGCTGCCTCTTGAGCACGAACTCCCTGCTCGGCTTCCTGGCGCCATGGTGTATGGCAGCCGTATCTTGGGGGACGACATCGTGGCGGTGACGAGTTTCACGCCCGATGAGTTCGATCGGGAGCGGTATCTGATCTGTTCGACATCGGAGCAGTCGCTCCGGCAACAGGTCGCAAAGATTGCCGATACGATCGTCGCGATTGAAAACTACTACCATCTGGTCATGTTACCGATGAAGGCGTTTTCACGCGCCGTCGACCAAATTCATGACTATGAGCAGCGACATCTCTACCAGCGGGCGGTGCTGATTGAACAGCTTGGCGGCACCACACCGCAGACCATGCAAAAGTGGCTCACGGTCTTGACCCAAGATCTACTGCAGGTGAGTCGGTTGGCAGAATCGATGCGGTACCGGCTTTCCGCTTCGGTGCCGTATGACCGAATCGTGCAGAGCAACCTGGCGGCCTTGCAGGAGCGTCCCTACGCGCCCCTCCGCCAACTGTCGGAGTATGTGAGTTGGAAGATCACCGGGGTGACGGAAGGCTATCAGCAGTTGCTTCGGCGCATCGATGCCATGGAAAAGGACTTTGAAGCCACGGTAGCGGTGCTCCGGACCCATATCGAATTGAGGTTGCAGGAGCAGAACATCGGATTGCAGGATCAAAATATGAAACTGCTGATCAGCGTGGATTCAACCACGCGGGCGCAGGCAATCCTGCAGCGCACCGTCGAAAGCCTGTCGGTGATCGTGATCACCTACTATCTGACGGGCTTGGGCAGCTACGTCCTCAAAGCTTGTTATGAGATGGGGTGGTTGAAGAATGCCAACGTGGCGACGGCGATTTTTGTCCCGATCGCGTTCGGTATTTCGTTTACCCTGATGACCGTGGGTAGGAAAATCATCATCAGGCGAATGGCGAATCAGGCGAAGGACGGCGCAGGGCACTAACGCGCTTATCGCACGTGCCTCTCGATCTCGCCCCAGCCTTGCTGTCTTCACCATCCGGAGGGGCCGGCATGGGTGACAACCAGCCACGCGATCTTACGGAATAGTGATGTCTGGGGCTTACGCTGCGGCCAGTTCCCGTGTATCGGCACCGGCTTCTACGGTCGATTTATCGAGCAACCGCCTGATCAGGCGCTGAATCCGGCTTTGGTCATCCCGGTGCACTCGAATGAATTCGATTCCTACCTTCTGCTGTGTGGCCCATCGGACCTTCGCGAGCCTCACGGTGAGAGGCCGCGCCTGATCCGGCGCCATCACCAACAATTCGAGATATTCCCCCGGCTGGACGGGAAGGTTGGTCTCAATAGCACAGCCCGGTAGGGAAAGATTAACGACCGTTCCCTGGCCGGTCATCGAATCGCTCGAAAGCCGGACGGGGTAGGTGACCGCTGCCCGTGTAGATGAACGAAGATCCATGTCCATGAAAAGGCCTCCTTGCCTTGCCCCTCGTTCCTGAGGGCTTACAGGCTCTTTCGGTAGGGTTTCTTCTGAACTTTAGGTGAGCCGCGTCGAAATTCTCAGTCCCATCTGGGAAGAAAAAGAGACGGGTGGCCGTGGACTCGTCAGACAGACTGTTTCGGGTGCACGCCCTGGCCGTCGTCAAGCCTCTCGTGGCGGCTCAACCACAATGCCAAGGGGATACTCACCGGGAAAGGGAGCAGGACAAGGGCCAGGACGATCATACCTTTGCCGGCAGACAACCGAAGAATTTGAAGGCACATGGTGGAAAACATGGGATGGACTCCCCAAGTCCCGAATCGTGGCGTGTATGTGAGAATTGCGCCGTAGCCTCACCGATGCCGTGAAGGCAAAATTTGCCGGGTACCCTGCCGCAGCTCCATGAGCCACCGACCGATCAATGCCGCGAAGGCGCCAACCGTGATCAAAAGTCCGAATGTGCTTGCCATGAGACGTCTCCCGTTGGGTGACTTCCTATCTGGCGTGCCTGTACCAACTTCAATAAGCAATCCCTGTGCCGGGTCATAGCTTCACTGATTTGCCCGACTGAGCCGTATCCTGTTGCTGATAATGCAGCCCCGTTCGTAGGATCGCTGGCCTGAAGAAAAGGCGAGGTTGTACAGGCTATAGAAACAGATACGGCTGCGTATCCTTACCGATACTGTTCCAGGAGAATCGCTGAGTGGCAAGGGGTTCCGGCGGACTCCACCACGTCAAGTCATTGACCGATCGGAAAGCCGGTTGATTTCGGCTGCAGAACAGCGTATCCATCATGAAAAGTTCTTTGGGCCGAACCCGGTTGGTCTACTTCAGTAAAAGGCATTTGTGGAGCGTCGCGACAGTCCCCGTTATGAAATCGAGGTGCCGCTCACGTTTTCCGGTAGTGATATTGCCGGAAGCGGGTTGATCACGAGTCTTTCCAAGGAAGGATGTCATGTGGTCAGCGAGGACTCCTTGCCTGCCCGTGCGCGCCTCTCCCTCCATGTCGAATTCCCTGCCCCCTATGAGCCGCTCACCGTCGAGGTGGCCGAGGTACGTTGGACGGATGCCGTGGGCTTTGGCCTCGTCTTTGTGCATGTGCACGCCGAAGAACATGCGCGGCTCCAGCGGTTTGTCGACTGGCTGAAACGGACACAGAATAATTAGCGCACACGTTGTGCGAGGGTGTGACCTGGCGACAGCGTCTTACCGCGCGGGGGTGGGCACGTCGACATGGACTGCGATGTGTGCGTCTCGAGTGCCGGCCGGGAATCGAGGAAACGGATGGGCGTTGATGACGGCCAACAAGGCCGCCTGATCCAACGCTAGATCTCCGGAGCTGCGTTCCACCTCGATCAACTGGGCCTCGCCGTTCGCATAGAGGCGAAAGCCGATGCCGGGCACTCGTTGAATTCCGCGATGGCGGTACGGTGCTGCTTCATCCTGCATTCGCCGATGGATGAGCCGCTGCAGCACTTTCCAATATCCCTCTTGCCGCGATAGTCTCCGGTCTTCAAGCAGGTCCTCCTCGTCCACACGGCCGTCCAGCAATGCTAAGTCAGAAGGCGGGTCCTCTGTTCGCCGGGAGCGATCGGTCATATGTGTTGAAAGATCGACGGTTGCAGCCTGGTGATCAGCATATCCGGGAGTGGCTATGGTGACGACGACGGTGCGGCGCACGAGTGTTTCCAAATGGAGTCCCCGTTGGCGCGCGATCTGGACCTGGATGGGCGTGGCTTTCGGGGGAGTGCCCATGGTTGTGGACAGACGGCCAAGGTCTACGGTGGCGGAATAGCGGTGCCGGTCTGGATCAATTTCCAGCGGGATCGTGTGAGGCGCAAACGCCGGGCTTTCGAGAACGGCTACGAACGGTTGGCCATGACGGGACGGTTGTTCCGGGATGTGGATTGAGACGGTGAGTCCGCGGTTAATCGGCAAGGATCCGAACAGGCTATCGGCGGGCACCTCGATATGCACATCCTGTGGCATGAGTGGTGGTGTGCCGGCGACCCATGTGGCATTGCCGATGAGAACGATCATCCCTCCGAATGCGGACAGTGCGCTCCAACGTGCCCGCCGAAGAACGAACCGTTGAAAAAATGGGGGAGGAGATGGAAAGGATGACAGCGGCATCTTCGCGCTCGTTCGAATGGGTAGCCGGTCGGTGGCTCTTCATCAGTACCATGAGCGTGACGGGGCGCCTACCCAAATACACAATCCATCCGCGATCGAGTGCGGAGGTTGCGGTTCAAGGATGGGATCAGGCAGGATGGCCTAGCCCGCATGATTCATGACGGTTCGTCGCGAAATGGCGGAGT
>JACQHN010000042.1 GCA_016199015.1 Nitrospira defluvii | reverse complement strand
TCTAAGAGGAGCTCGGAACCGGCCATGGGCTCGAACCTCAACGGGTTTGAGGGCTTATAGGGCTTATAAGGAGGTCGGAATCTTAGCCCCTGCCCATTTTTAATAGCAAGCGCACAAAGGACCTAGGCCTCTAGTCCCGAAAGTCCTAGAAAGTGAATACTGTCCAGCAGTTAGGAGGAGAGGCCGAGTGCGGTTAGGACCGAGTGTGAGGTGCCGTGTTTTTTGGTGTCACGGCTGACGTGTCAGCGGGTGCGTGGCTGTTCACGGAGCGTGGCATCATCTTGTTGGACGGAGTTCTCAAATCGCTCGGTGGGGATCCGGCACTGATATCCCATTCAGAGGCCATGGGCGTCGCGGTCCGAACCTTTATTCTACGGGGCATTTGGGTGTTGATTCGACGTTTTTCCGTTCCCATATCCTCACCTCACGCGCTCCACTCTGCGACTTTTATTTCTACTGAAGGCTCACCTCGGTAATCATTGTTACGATACACCTGGTGCGCACATGAATCAAACCGTCTAGCGCCGCCCTGTTTCTTGACAACCCCCTCCTCTTTGCTAAGGTTGCTACAGGCAACCCTTCTAGGCGTCATCAATATGAGGACATTACCCATGCGCGCCAGTCTGATCATCCTGTCTTGCAGTCTCGCGGCCGGTACGGCCATGCCGGTCCATGCCCAGAACGCCGAAAGCGTGCGCCTGGGTGAAGCAGCCCTGACCTTTGCCGCCGGCTCGATCCGGCAGGAGATGCCGCTGGATGGAGTCGTCAATGTGATTACGGGGGACAATCAGCTCTCCGGCAACCGAATGATGATCGGTTGGACGGGGACGGATACGCTGTATCTCAAATTGAAAAATCCCGGTGACGTGGCTCTCGGCGATCTGTACACGGTGTACCGGCGCTCGCGTAAAGTGTTTCACCCCATCACCAAACAGTACCTGGGCTATATCATTAATCGGCTGGGAGTGGTGAAAGTCATTCAACTGGATCCGTTACTGGTCGGTGTGCGGGTCGTTCGCTCCTATGCCTCGTTCTCGCCCGGCGATCCGGTCATGCGGTTTACTCCGCCTTCGACGGAAGACGTCGTCGATGCCGCCTCATCGGCGGGTGACGTCGAGGCTATGGTCGTCGATTTGCAGTCCGACAAGAACATGTCCCTCGTGGCGCAGGGGAACCTGGTGTATCTCGATAAGGGGCAGGACGATGGTCTCCGCGCCGGCGATTATCTGGAAGTGTTCCGTACGGGCGGTGGACTGCCTGAGCGGAAAATCGGCGAAGTGAAGGTCCTTTCGACTGAGCCTCGCACGGCTACGGCATTGTTATCCAAGGCAACGGCTCGCGCACTGATCGGCGACCGCGTGCGGTCCAAGCACTCTTCGCCAGTCGAGGCGATGCAATCCGAGGGTGGGGACTTCGATTCTCCGGCAGCCACCGTGCAACCGGTGATGGCTGGGGGCGTGGGAACCGCTTCATCTCCGTCGACAGAGCCTCCCTCCCTAAGCAAGGCGCGGATCGAGCGAACGCGTGGGATCACCACGATCAATCTTGATGATTTGGCGGATCAGTTGGAGTATGAATCTGGGGAAGTGAAGGTGAAGCCCGCGGGCGTACCGATTCTCCAGCAGCTGACGGAGTACTTGAATGCGACAGCCGTCCATCAGCAGGTTCGGGTGGAAGGTCACTCCGATAACATGGAAATCGGCCCGACGCTCAAGGGGCAGTTTCCGACGAATTGGGAATTATCCAAGGCGCGTGCGGCCGATATCGTGCGATATCTGATCGAGAAGGGTGGAATGGATTCGGCGAAGCTTTCTGCCGTAGGGTATGGGGCGAGTCGCCCTGTCGCAAGCAATGCGACCGAGGAGGGCCGCAAGAAGAACCGCCGCATTGAGGTCGTAATCGAGTCGCTGGAAGATGGACCGACGACACGGCCGGTGAAGGGGCCGGCGCGTGAGGAGCAGCCGAAACCTGCGCAGGTGAGCCTTAACGAAGTGGGCGTGGCGCCTTCTGATGCGGTCGTCGGCGTATCGGCTCCCGCGACTCCGATAGGATCGATTCCTTCGGATGCAGCGAGTGACCATGCCACTCCTTCGGAAATGGCAACACCGGCTGCGCCTGCCGGAGGTGAGTCGACGTCGATCACGCCTGGGTTGTAATCAATCGCGGCGGCTGGCCGCCCTCACGGGACGCCGGCCGCCGTTGGTTTTCTTTCTTCCCTCGCCTTCCCGCTGCACCACACAAATTCGTCTAGTTGGCGTGATCTGAACGTTTCTCTCCAAGAGTCCGTCATTGTTGCCCCGATCTGGTGTTGCTAGAATGGCGCATGCTCGACCAGCGCTCGTCCGTGGACCCGCCGATCTCTTCTGCTGCCTCCCCAACCCATGTTGATGTGGTGTTGCCTCGCCGGCTCCACCGTCCCTTTACCTATCTGATCCCGGCCGAGCTCACGGGCAAGGTGGTGGTCGGACAGTCTGTGATCGTTCCATTCGGGTCCCAAGACCTTCAGGGTCTTGTCATTGCAGTGCATCCCCGTCTTCCGCCCGGAGCGCCGGACCGTGGATTGAAAGCCATCCACTCGCTTGCCGATGCGTCCCCAGACCAACATCTGACATCGAGTCAAATAGAATTGAGCCGCTGGGTGGCCGACCGGTATGCCGCACCGTGGGGCCAATGTATGAAGCTCGTCTTGCCCCCGGTTGGCCAAGCCGGCCGGGTTCAGCCACGTTATCTGCTGACGGAGCAAGGGTTGGCCTGCCCGTCCTCCCCCGAAGAAGTGGGAGAGGTGGAAATGCAGTTGCTGAAGCGCCTTTCTCGTCGCCCCAAAGGCATCACGGCGGCTACCCTCGCACAAGCCGACAAGGCTCGTGTGATGAGAGCGTTGCAGGCGCTTGCCCGAAAGGGATTGATCGTTCGTCGGGATATGGCGGTGAACCCGCGAGCCTCTCGTGGCAAGAAGGACATGGCTGGGGGGGCAAAACAGGCCCTTCCCGAGAAGTTGGCATTCGACTGGAAGGCACACCCGCCAGTCGAAGCGGCCTCGTGGCCAGCTACCGTGAGTGAGCTGCTTTCGCGGGGCGCCTTCGTCTCCTTGCTGGTTCAGGCGGGTTGTGACACCGGACTGTGGTGTCTGGTGCAGGCTGCTCAGGACACGCTTCGTCGTGGGCGGCGCGTGTTGATCATCACGGGTGACGTCGAGCATGCGAATCGATTGGCCGAAGCCCTCGCAGCCACCGGAGAACAGC
>JACQHN010000404.1 GCA_016199015.1 Nitrospira defluvii | reverse complement strand
TGCTGCTCCTGCTGCTGGCCCTCGGTACCGCTCCCTCTCGACTCTTCCAGTCGGGCGCCACGACTCCTCCGGCTTCGGTGGCGATGAAGGGGGGGGCATGGATCCGGTAACCACGACCCACAACCCAATGGACCTCGAAGCGCGTCGTATGGAGCTGCGGGGAATGATTCGCCTCGCCAGCGAGGTGATCGCCCAATATTGGCCCATGCGGACATTCGTCCACCACAATCCCCTGCATAGCCTGGAGTATCTCCCGTTTACTGAAACAGTGCGCCGTGGCCGACAGTTCTTAGGCGGCAGCGGCTATCTTCCCGGCGAAGTCTATCGGCGCTACCTAAAGTCCGGCCGAATTCTGGTCTCCCACATCGACGAGGCATTGGCGCCGCTGGCACGTGATCAAGAAGTGGCCCTCGGCCCCTGCCGCATTTCGCACCGCGAGGTGCTGCGGGCCTGCCTGACCCATGGACTGTCCACGCCGATCGACGAGCCGCTTGACCGATTGATGGAACGCGAGCCGCTTGAGGAACAAGTCGAAGATCTGGCCGAGCGGCTGGTGCCATTCTCGTCACCGACCGTGCAGGAACGCATGACCACCACCGTCCGCGAGGACCTGGCCGCGTTGGGGCGAGAAATGACCCTCACGAGCTGGTGCGATCGGACCCTGGGCACCCAGATCGTGGACCAGATCAACGGCGAGTTGATCAAGTGGTGTGAAGCCTTTTTAGATGAAGGGCACGCGACCTGGCCGATGCCCGGACGGGAACAGGGACTGTACGCGGCCTGGAAACGGCTGGCCGGGAGCGAATGGACCACCTGCGGGATTGCCGAGAGCCGACAAAAAATTGCGTCGCTTCCGGAGCACCCCGAAGACGCGGTATTTGACTGCCTCGAAGCGCTGGCGATTCCCGTGGAGTTCCGCCAAGACTATCTTTCCCTCCAGCTCGCAGCCCTTCCCGGCTGGGCCGGATTCAACAAGTGGCGCGCGGAAGAAAACGACTATGCCTGGCAACAGGCCTATCCGGTCGGGCTGGTGAAGTTCCTCGCCGTCCGTTTGTGGTATGTGCGCGAATTGGTCCAGAAGATCTGCCAAGAAACATTGGGGATCGCGGGGAACTATCGCGCGATCTCGGCCTATATGGAGCAGCATCCCCACGCCTACTTTATGCGGAAGGAACAGGTCGCAGGGCGTCTGCCGGCCGGCTATGCCGACCGAGTCGAGCGCCTGGACGCCAAGATCAAGAATGGCGTTGCCTTCGCGTCGAGTCTCGGGGAGGAATGGGAGTCGCTCACGCAACAGTACCAGAGGGAATTCGGACCACGTTACGAGCTGGCCGCGCGGCGAGTGATGGCCCGACGCCTCCTCACCCTCGCCCAGGCGCTGGAGATCGTCCCGGCCCTCTTCATGGACGGGCCCCCGGCCGCCCTGCGTCAGCTCGTGGATTGGATGGAAGCCTTTCCAGAATCCGCCCATGGCCCTGTGTGGCTCAGGGCCTTCGAAGCCGGCTATCAACAGCATCTCTTCGGCATGCTGCTGCGCGGATCGGCCAAGCCCCAACCAGCCGGTCCAGGACACCTGCCACCGGTGCGGCCCCATTCGCAATCGGTCTTTTGCATCGATGTCCGATCCGAGCCTTTCCGCCGCCATCTGGAATCAACCGGCGCACACGATACCTACGGTTTCGCCGGGTTCTTCGCCGTCTTCATTCGGTATCGCGCCTGGGGCAAGGAACATGAGACCGAACAATTTCCAGTCATCATGCGCGCCAAGAACGAAGTACGGGAAATCCCTCGCAGTTATTTGGACCATTATGTCTCCAAACATCAGTCGCGAGCCAAACTGGTCCACGCGGGACATACGTTGTTGCACGATCTCAAGGAAAACGTCGTCACCCCGTACGTCATGGTGGAGTCACTGGGATGGTTCTATGCGCTGCCTATCATGGGGAAGACGGTCCTGCCCGCGCTATACAAACGTGTGACCGGCTGGGTGCGGCGCCTGTTCGTGCCGCCGATCGCCACCAGCCTCACGGTCGACAAACTGGCCCCGGCCGAAACTGAAGAGATGGTTGTCTCCGAACAACGTGCGCTGATTTGGAAGGCGCTTCGTGATCGCCTCAGTCTCCACGGGTCGCGGGTGGATTCCGAGTTCGTCGAGGCCTTACGGCAACGGGCCCTGGATGAGGATGCGCCAGTCGAGCCGTTCTTGAGCGACGCCGCCAAGGCGGTCGATCTGTCTCCTGAACAGCTGACGGCGTTTCTCGACGAACTCCGACGACAGTACCGGATCAATCGCCGCGCTGCGTCACGTCAAAAGGAGCGCATTACTCGAACCGGGTTCACGGTTGAAGAGCAAGTCATCACCGTTGAAACCGCCTTGCGCATGATGGGCCTGGTCAAGAACTTCGCGCGGCTGGTGCTCTTGTGCGCCCACGGCAGCACCACCGAAAATAACCCGTTCGAATCGGCCTTGGACTGCGGCGCCTGCGGAGGAAACGAGGGGAAACCCAACGCCCGCGTCCTGGCGGCGATGGCGAACCGACCGCCGGTTCGAGAGCGGCTGGCGAAACGCGGCATCGACATTCCGTCGGATACACACTTCCTCGCCGGCCAGGTGGATACGACGACCGATGACGTCCAACTGTTCGATCTCGAAGACGTGCCGCCGACGCATCGCAAGGACGTGGCCCGGCTGTTCGATGATTTGCGAGAAGCCGCTCAACTGACCAGCCAGGAGCGCTGCACGCGGTTTCCCGACGTCAATGCCATTCTGCCGGTCGAGCAGGCGGCGGCACACGTGGCGGGACGCAGCGCCGACTGGAGCCAGGTACGACCGGAATGGGGCCTCTCCAGTAATACGGCCTTCATCATCGGCCGACGGGACCTCACCAAGGGCCTCAACCTGTCCGGACGCGTCTTTCTGCACTCCTATGACTATCGGGAAGATCCGACCGGCCGTTGGCTCGAAGTGCTGCTCACCGCGCCACAGGTGGTCGCCCAGTGGATCAACATGGAACATTACTTTTCAGCCGTGGACAATGACGTCTATGGAAGTGGGAGCAAGATCTATCACAATGTGGTTGGGCGCGTAGGGATTATGTCCGGTCCCTGGAGCGACCTCCGGCTAGGGCTGGCCTGGCAGACCATCATGAACGGAGACCTGCCCTATCACGAACCGATGCGCCTTCTTACGCTGGTCGAGGCTTCGCGCGCGCGCATCGAGACACTCATCGCACGGCACGAAGTGCTGCAGCATTTCTATCACAACGAATGGGTACACCTCGCCACGCTGGACCCGGACGACGGAACGTGGTACCGCTATATGCCGTCTGGTGTCTGGCATCGCCTCCGGTACCCCCATGAGACATGAGTTGCGAGAGGCGTCACGTCTAGGCACAAGATTTTTCAAAGGAGTTGAGACATGGCCGGACTCACGTTACATCCCATGAAAGAAATCCGTGTGATCGTGTCGGGGGAGAACCGGCCCTTTGTGACCGAGTTGCTGGATAAGGTTGAAGCGACAGGCTACACCATCATCGGCAACATCTCGGGAAAGGGACATCACGGGGTACGCGAAGCCCACTTCATGTTCAGTGAACAGGAAAGCCTGGTCATGATTATGGCGGTGGTGCCTGAAGAAAAAGTGGAACCAGTGCTGGCCGGGCTGCGACCGCTCTTTGACCGGTATTCTGGCGTCATGTTCGTCTCTGATGTGGCCGTGAGCCGGCGTGAGTACTTCGGCAAGAAGGCAGCCACATCCTGATGCCCCGTCCGGAATCCCGCCCATGACGAGCTCGCGCAGGGACAGGCCAATCTTGTCTTCTCTCCGCTGATTGTCTACAATGTGCCCGCATTGACCTGCAAGAGGAAGGACAGGACGTGAAGGGACTACGGTTCGAACGGCTGGGGCGAGACCGGCATTACAATGTCATTTTCCACATCGGCAGCAGTTATGTGCCGGTGAGCGATGACACCATCGAAGAACTCAAATCGCAAACCCTGCTGTCTTCCGAACGCTTTCTCGAACTGCTCGTCGATAAAATCGGATACTCCAGCTACCTCAAAGCCCAGATCCGCTCAGAACTTCAGATTGCCGGGGATCCGATGACCCAGATCACGGTCCTCCAAGGCGCCATCCGCGAGCTCTGACACCCGCCTCTCGTCGTTCGTGAAACGTATCGCATAGAGTGAGTGCTCGTCTGCTACTTGCCGGTCAGACTGTAAAAGCCGAGGGAGAGACGGCGACTGTTGGAAAGGCCTTCAGAATCTGACGATCACTCGTAACCAACGGCACTTCCAAGTCCTGGGCGAGTGCCACGAATTCACAATCATAGGCGGAACAGCCCGACCGAGCGGCTAGGGTCAGCACATGTGGCGAGAGCACGCTGTATTCATACCCGTTCAGCCAGCGTTCGGCTTCTTCGCTCATCACGAGCGCATCATTCAACTGAAGCGCACCTGTTCGGATCAATCCACCCAGGGCATTCCGAAATTCCGAGCGCCATAGAAGCGGTACGGTCCACACCGCGTCCCGCCTGAGCACAGCCTCACTCTTTTGTGTCCGTTGACCCTGGACATAGAGATAAATTAACGGATTCGTATCGGCCACAATCATGGTCGGCCGGCTGTTTTGAGATCCTGAAGCAGGCGATCGTTGAGTCGTATGCCTTTGGGGATGCGGCGGACTGCCCGCGCCCTGGCCAGTAAGGCATCCGCGTCAGGAATGCTGTGGGTCATCTCCTCGAGGCAAGAAATGACCTCAAAATTCAAACTGCGCCGATGCGCGGCTGCTTGATGCTTAAGGCGTTTGACTAACGGCTCAGGAATATTTTTGATGGTCAAGCTTGCCACGGCATTCTCCCTGTGGCGGTTCCGTAATGACACCATTATGGATACTATCCGAGGCACCCTGAGGGGTCAAGCGGATCAGCCAAGCAGGGCGTTCAAAGCTACCGGCGATCCGGCCAGGCAGACGACTGTCCTAAAAGGGGCCATCCGCAAGTTTCAGTCGGCTGCTGAAAGTTCCCTCCAGCTTCGTTCTCGGTCGCCCGTCCACCTCGACGTACGGAAACAGTACGCCTCGGCATCCAAACTCCCTTGCGGCCTTGCTGACCATCCTCTCAAGCCTCCTCTGATCAGCTTTTGAGTTTCATCAACGCCATCACGAGTGGGACCTTCTCGGTTGGATGTCTGCCTTCGTATACGGGAGAAAAGTTTGACGCTGGAGAAGAATGTCGTTACACTCCTGCCGCCTTCGCGGCTCTTCCTTATGCCCCTAAATCGCAACTGCGTCAATCCTAGATTCTTCAACGACGAAGCCATGCTTCCGTTCGAGCTTCGCCTCAAAGACTTTGATATGGCGATGCAGGATATTTATGACTTCTTCTACGACATCAATCGGGGTTTAGTGGAGCGAGGACTTCTACGCCTTGATGATATGCTCCGCCCGGCCATCATGTCAGGCCTGCTCTCGGATATGCTGACCGCCAGTCTTGGGAAACACTCTCGCACTCTCACGGTGAATCTCTTCCATAACGGCCATCCAGATTTGGTCGTGAACGGAGTGTATGCGGGCAATAAAGTTAAAGCCGGGGTAGAAGGAGTGGAAATTAAGACCACTCGCAAATCGGGCGGGGCCGTCGACACGCACGGTGCTCGTGACCAATGGATGTGTGTGTTCGTATATGCGGTTGATTGCGTGACCGAGCCTGCAAGACACAGGAAGCCAATGACCTTTACCGAGCTTTACTTAGCCAAGGTCACTCTGAACGATTTCCGCAAGAACTCGCGTGGAGAACTGGGAACCCGGACCGCCACTCTCCATAAGAAAGGTATCGCGAAGCTGCGACAAAACTGGATCTACAAACTCAAGGAATAGTTGTCGTCGTTTTTGAACGCCACCAGTTTGGGCAAGGATCTGCGAGCCATTTCGAAATAGAGCAGATCCTTCTCGATCCCCACACTCTCGTATCCCACCGTTTCAGCGGCCGCAAGGGTGGACGCCGCTCCGCAGAAGGGGTCAAGTATGACGCCTTTCCCCAAAGGAAGGACTCCTCTGACCAGGATACGAAGGAACTGCTGGGGTTTGAGGCTTGGGTGGGGAGCCAGCAGTCGCTCTGATTTATTCGTAGGCGATGAAGATATGACATCACCAAATGGCCTCTCTTGGGATGGACGACGGAACCCCCCTGTTCCCCATTTTCGGAGATTATCCTGAACTCGCCCTTCCAGCGGCTTTCGAAACAGAAGCCAGGGTTCCCACATAGAGCGCGGCATGACACTGACATCCGGAAATTCATCATGAGCGGCTTTGGGCCTGTCACCTCCGCGCATCGTCATCACCAACCGAACGATTTCACCTCGTCGCTCTAAACCAGCCCGTGCTAGAGCCCCTGATACCAAATAGGATAAAAGCGGATTTGAGGCAACCACCACATTTGCTCCTGGGACTAGAACGGGTATCAATACCTTCGCCCAGTCAAAGAAGAACAATTCGAGAATGCGTAGATCGTGAGTTGAGAGGACAGTAAAGCGAGGAAGAGGGGATCGCTGAGTTCCATCGAAGGACGGAGGAATACGCCACACCCCCCCCTTTCTGGCCCTTAATTTTTCCTGCTGCTCAACGCTGTATTCGAACAGACCATAAGGGGGATCGGTGACCACCGCATGGATTGAGTTCTGCTGCTGCTCCTTGAGCCAATCAATACAATCAGCATGAACAACGGACGATCGTCCGAGTCCGAAACTGCGATTTGTCCGGTATACGGCCGGAGCCTCACGACAGGTTTCATGCCCACGAATCGGCTTGAGCGCATAATGTGCTCGAGCTGTGCGAACAAAGACAGAAGGCGTGTTCAACCTTAAGTAGGACCGCACACTCGAACCGGCTGCAGCCCCTATCAACTCTATGACCTGTCGCTCGATAGTTTGAACCGAAGCGCCACCCGGCCAGGCAGAGAGGACGGAGAAGATCGCGTCTCTTACTTCGCCTGGTCGTCTTCTGGTTAGCATCGTCATCACGGGGCGCTACCATATGACGTCTAGACGTCTTTGTCAACGCGCATATCGCGATTCTATTCAGAATTCATCATTCCGCATTCAT
>JACQHN010000399.1 GCA_016199015.1 Nitrospira defluvii | reverse complement strand
TCGGGGTGGTGGTTGGGGAATCGTCCATCCAGCTCGTCATAGAGCCCGGTCACGCGGCAGCCCAATTGCTCCAAGGCTTGCTTGGCCACCAGCGACGCCGCGCCGTTACCGCAATCGATCACCACATGCAGATGGTCCGCGCGCACACCGGAAAAATCGTTCTTGAGATGTTGCAAATAGTCCGGAATGATCGCGTGGGCGGAGAGCTGCCCGGAACCAGAGACGAAGCGACCGGCTTCCATCACCCGCCGCAACCGCTGAATGTCCTCGCCGTGAATGGCTTCTTTCTCGATGCAGATCTTAAACCCGTTGTATTTGGCAGCATTGTGGCTGCCCGTAATCATGATCCCGCCTTGCACCGGCAAGGTGAACAACGAAAAATACAGGAGCGGCGAGGCGCAGAGTCCTAGATCGACCACGTCCAATCCGCCGGCTAGCAAGCCACTGAGCAAGGCTGCCTGCAAACCCGGCGAGCTGAGCCGCCCATCCCGCCCGACGCTGATCCGCGCGACGCCCTGCTCGCGCGCCATGGTGGCATAGGCGCGCCCCACCTGCTCGGCAATCTCTTCCGTGAGTTCTTCTCCGACAATGCCTCTCAGATCATATTCGCGAAACAGCGCCATGCATCACTCCAAGTGCGAAGTTAGATTTGGCGATCTGGTGAATTTTTGGACTTTCACTTCACCAAGTCGCCAGATCACTAGATCACTAAATTCATTTCGGAGTTCGCCCATAATCATCCTGAAAGCGCACAATGTCGTCTTCCCCAAGATAGGGACCATTCTGCACTTCGATAATATGCAGGGTCTCGGCGCCGAGATTTTCAAGACGATGCGGCGTTTCAACCGGGATCGCCGTGCTTTCTCCCACTCGAAGGTCCAGCAACTCCTCCCCCCTGGTCACCCGGGCAGTCCCTGCAATGACGACCCAATGTTCGCTGCGTTTATGATGCAGTTGGAGCGAGAGCCGTCCTCCAGGGTTCACCGTCACACGCTTGACCTTATATCCAGGCCCTTCCTCCAGTACGGTGTAGGATCCCCACGGCCTGAACACCGTCAAGTGCTCCAGATGTTCCGGAGCACCCTGTTGTTTCAAAATCTCGACCATCCTCTTCACGTCCTGCGATCGAGATTTGGGACAGACCAAGGTCGCGTCCGGCGTATCCACGACCACCATGTCCGAGAGCCCAATTGTGGCGACCACCCGGCGATCGGCGTAGAGGACGGAATTGGTGCTATCCAGGTCGATGACCCGACCGCTGACCACGTTGCCGGCCTTATCCCGCGGAGACACTTCTTCGAGGCTACTCCAATTACCGACATCCGACCAACCAAATCCCACAGGAATCATCGCCGCGTGGGCCGACTGCTCCATGACCCCGTTGTCGATCGACACTGAAGGAACCTTCTTATAGGTTTCCTCAATGAGGCGCGGCTCAGCGCTAGACGCCATCAGGGCATGGACCCGCTGCATGGCCTTGGCCAGCAACGGCTGGTGCCGGTGGATTTCATCCAGAATGGTCGCCGCCTTCCACAGAAACATGCCGCTATTCCAGAAGTAATTCCCATTCTTCAGATACTGCGCCGCTTTGGTCCGATTTGGTTTTTCGACAAATCGTGCAACGGCATGGCCGGTCAGTCGCCCCTTCTTCGCCAGGGAGGTCCGTCGATTCGGCTGAATGTACCCATACCCCGTCTCCGGCCTGGTCGGCTTGATCCCGAACGTCACCAGATATCCCTTGTCGGCCAGTTGAATGCCCAAGGCCACTGCCGCTTGGAATGCCTTCTCGCCCGTCACCACATGATCGGCCGGCAAGACCAGCATCATCGCCTCTGGATCGCGCCGAACGAGCTCCCCTGCCACCAAGACGATGGCCGGAGCAGTATTTCGCCCCACAGGCTCAACCACATAATTGTCTTTCAATTCGGACTTCCACTCTCCCAACTGCACGCGAATGGAATCCGCCTGCCCGGGATTTGTGGAGATGATGACTTGATCTGGCTTAGCACAGGAGAGTACCCGGCGCATGGTCTGCTGAATGAGTGTCTCATCACCGATGATCCGCAGCAGCTGCTTGGGATAGAGATGCCGACTCAACGGCCAGAACCGCGTTCCGCTGCCGCCCGCTAAAATGACCGGATACAGATGTTCTTTCGCAATCATGACACGCGACCTACCTTCCACACGAACCATGGCGTTTGGCTCATCGGGTTTGCTGAGCTGAGAGAATCAGGTCTGCCACTTCTCGCACCGCACCCTCTCCGCCTTTCTGTTTGCACACGTACCGAACAGTCTTCAATACAGGCGGCATCCCATCAGCCGGGGAGGCCGAAAAGCCGACCGCTCCAAGGGCCTGGAGATCGTTGACATCGTCCCCGATGTAGGCCACCTGATCCATCGTGAAGTTATGTCGTGCGATCAAATCCTTGAGCACCGCGAGCTTGTCGTACACCCCCTGATGCACTTCCGGAATCGTCAACTTTTGCGCGCGACGCATCACAATTTTTGTCGACTCCTGCGTGATGATCGCCGTCACAACGCCCGCCTTCTGCAGCAGCTTGATCCCCATGCCATCATGCGTATTGAACTTTTTCCATTCGTCGCCGGATTCGGAGTAGTACATGCCGGCATCGGTCAGGACGCCGTCGACATCCGTTGCGAACAATCGAATCCGCCGGAGGCTTCCTTGCAAAGAGACACGAGGCTTCGTTGGTGTTTTTGTTCGGCGTCTTGTGCTGGGCATGCGAAGACTTTCGACTGAAGGCGATGTTAACAAGCCATCGGGTGAAACTCAAGAAAACTCAGCCATGTCGGGGG
The DNA here is from genome assembly GCA_016199015.1 of Nitrospira defluvii. Taxonomy (GTDB): domain Bacteria; phylum Nitrospirota; class Nitrospiria; order Nitrospirales; family Nitrospiraceae; genus Nitrospira_A; species Nitrospira_A defluvii_B. The sequence goes on along the minus strand of JACQHN010000399.1, from coordinate 1,455 downwards.
ACTCAGCGCCTATCGCGGCAGATCGAATTGATCACGGATGTCGGCAGGATCGATCAGTAGGCATGGCGGTGGATAAAACCTCTCCAGACGGTGAGGAGCATGATTTTGAAGTCGAACCAGATCGACCAATGTTCAATGTAGTACAAGTCGTGCTCGATCCGTTTTTCCAGCGACGTATTGCCGCGCCAGCCATTGATTTGCGCCCAGCCGGTGATGCCGGCCTTCATCTTATGCCGAAGCATGTACTGCGGCAGGGTTTCACGGAAGCGCGCGATGAATTCCGGCCGTTCCGGCCTCGGACCGACAATACTCATCTCTCCACGCAACACATTCCAGAATTGCGGCAGCTCATCCAAGCTCGTTCGTCGCAAAAACGCCCCGATGGGAGTCCGGCGATCGTCGTTGGGTTGTGTCCAGACCGGACCGGTTTCCGACTCCGCGTCAGGTTTCATGGATCGAAACTTCAACATTTCAAACGCCTGCCCGTCCAACCCCATGCGGAGCTGGCGGAAGAAGATCGGACCCGGGGATGTCAGTTTCACCAAGACGGCCACGGCGCACAATACCGGAGCGAACAGCACCAGGGCGGCCGATGCGCCCACCACATCCAAGACCCGCTTGATCACCAGGTTCCAACCATGCAATGGCGAGCCCTGGAGCGTGATGAGCGGAAGCCCCTCGAACATCTCGGCTTCCGCCCGCAGACTCGAAAACTCGCAAATCGCCGGCAGCACCTTCACCTCCACCATGGTGGTGGACAAGATGGAAAACATTTTCTCGACCCACCGCTCATCTTCGGGAGGGAGACAGACAAACACGATGTCGATCCCGGATTGCACCAGTTCTTGGAGATCGTCATACCGCCCCAGGACGGGGACATTGTGGATACGTTCGCCCACTTTCCGAGGATCTGCACTCAAAAACCCCTGCACATGGACACCCAGTTCCGGATGATCTTCCAGTGCATCCACCACGCGGCGTCCCAATCGACTGGCGCCGATCACCAGCGCGTGGCGCTGATTGTACCCTTGCCGCCGGAGGAATCGGAGCGCTTCCCTAAACAGGACGCGCGAAAATCCCAGCGTGACGAGATTTAACAGCCAGAAATACAGCAGTACCAGCCGGGAGTATTCGTACTGTCGCAAAAAAAACGTCACGGCGACGAGAATCAACACGGAGAGGGTATTGGCTTTGGCTACATCGAGAAACTCGGCGAGACGCGTCCCCATACGCCGCGGACGGTAGAGGTCGAAGGCTTGGAACGACATGCCCCACACCGCGATGATCGGCACCAGCAACAACAGATATATCCGTAGAGGAGGAATGCCTTTGGTCGCAGGCTCGACGATTTCTGAGAACCGAAGATAGTAGGCGCCGATCCAGCAGGCGCAAATCAGCCCGAGATCGACACAAAAGAGTAAGCTCTTGAGAAATTGGGAGTGGCGTTTGAGCATG
>JACQHN010000398.1 GCA_016199015.1 Nitrospira defluvii | reverse complement strand
GTCCACGGCATTCGCGTCACCTGCAAGGATCTGACGTTTGCGCCGGCCGGCGGCCCGGCCACGTTCGAGCGCTTCCATTTAGAAGTCACGCCCGGTGAAAAGATCGGCATTTACGCAGAGACCACTCTGGCGAAAACTGTGCTGGCTCGCGTGCTGGCCGGTTTGGAATCGCCCACGTCCGGCGTCATCCGCTACAATGGCGTCGACCTCCGACATCTCAACCTGGACTCCGTCAACCGGTTCAGAGGATTCATCTTAGATTCACAACTCTCCCTGTTCGAGGGGACGCTCGAAGAGAACATCGTGCTCGGCCGGGGCTACATTCCCTACAGCGACGTACGCTGGGCGCTTCGTTTTGCCGAACTTGAAGAAGAAGTCGATGCGTTGCCCCAAGGCCTGAAAACTCATATCCGGAACACCGGAAAAATTTTCGCGCCGACCCACATTGTACGCATCCTGGTCGCGCGGGCCATTCTGGGGCGGCCGCAACTCCTCATTTTCGAGGGTATCCTCCACAATATTCCCCCGGCGATGCGTGAGACGATTCTCAGGCGCCTCTGCAGCAAGGAAGAGCCCTGGTCTGTGATCTTTGTGTCCAACGATCCCAACCTGACCGCACATGTCGACCGCCGCATCATGCTGAACTGACAGCACGCTAACAGCATCTCCGGTCTCTCGTGAAGCGTATTTCGTATCTCGTTCCGGATCTCCGACTCTGACTCCCTGCTACCAGCCCGATGCTATCAGCCCGTTGCTCCCATCGAGATACGAATGACGAGGGACCGGATACGAGGCCGGAAAGAGCCGCGACCTTGACAGGGACTGTGCGATTGCCCAGACTGCGCTGCACAGCAAGCCGACACGAGCATTCGGGTGAACCACAACACAACTGAATCAACCCTTTCCACCCCTTCTGCCTGGACGATCCTCGCACGCCTGAATCTTCTCGTCGAGCTCGAACACCGCATTCTCGCCATCATCGCCTCCTATGCGGTGGTGATCGGCCTATTTGCATTGATCGTCCCGCTGACCGTGCAGGAGCTCGTCAACACCTTCGCCTTCGCGATCCAACCGATCATGATCGTGACGCTGGTGGCGACCATGCTCGGGGCACTGCTCTTCATGGGCGCCTTCCGTGTCCTCCAGGCACGTGCCGTGGAAATCTTAGTCCAGCGCCTCTATACACGCCTGGCTGTCGCCTTTACCGAAGCCCTGCCTCGATTCCGAGAAAACGTCTTTCTCCCTCAACATACCAACACCTTCATTGAAGCGGAGTTGCTGCCACGCGCCCTGGTCGCCATGCTCGTCGACATCGTCAATGTGTCGGTCTCGGGCATGATCGGCATGACGATCCTCGTGATGTACCACCCCTATTTCCTCGGGTACAACACCTTGGTCATCACGAGTTTCGTCTTTCTGCTCACCTTTTTCGGTCGAGGGGGACTTCGCATCACACAACGCGTGTCCCAGTTGCACTACAAGACCTTTCACTGGCTGCAAGACATCGGCATCAACCGGCTACATTTCAAATCCACCGACAGCCTACCGCTGCTGCTTAAGAAAACCGACGCGCTGGTCCAGGCCTATGTCATGGCACGCAAAACCCGTTCCGATATTCTGAGCGGCGGGCAGTACAAGAGTGCGGTCATTTTTCAAGCCTTCGCGCACAGCGGCATGATCGGACTGGGCGGTTGGTTGCTGTCGGTCGGCGATATTACCCTCGGACAGTTCGTCGCCGCAGAAGTGATTGTGGGAACCCTGCTCCTCAACCTCGACACCGTCGCCCGCCGCATGTATGCCGCAATCTATGTCGTCACCTCGCTCGACGAATTGTCGAAGCTATTCGCGCTGCCGAAAGAAGATGTCTCCAGTCCCCTCGCCGCGTCACTTCCCGATCCCTCGCTGCATGGCGTGCGACTGACCTGCAAGGATGTCACGTATGACGCGCCGGATGGATCACGGATCTTTGAGCATTTCAATCTGGAAGTCACGCCGGGCGAAAAGATCAGTGTCCTTTCGGAAACCAGCATGAGCAAGACGGCGCTGACACTGATTTTGGCCGGACTGTATCATCCCACCGGTGGCGTGATTCGGTACAACGATGTCGACTTGCGGGACGTCTCGCTGAATTATGTGAACCGATGCCGGGGATTGATGTTGGACTCACATCCCACCTTGTTCGATGGAACCCTGGAAGAGAACATCACGTTGCAGCGGCCATCGATTCGATTCGACGACCTTAGCTGGGCGCTCCGATTCGTGGAACTGGAAGAGGAAATTGACGCGCTTCCCCAAGGTTTGGAGGCGCCAGTACAGGGGAACGGCGCCAACTTTACCCGTAGTCAAATCTTGCGCGTGCTCCTGGCTCGGATGATCGTCACCCGGCCGCAATTGCTGGTCTTTAACGGCAGCCTTCACAATATCGAGCCGGCACTCCGGCTAACCTTGCTGCGCCGCCTCTGTTCCAAAGAGGAAGCCTGGTCGGTGATCTTCGTCTCCAATGATCCAGAGATCGCACAGTTGGTTGAACGGCGCGTCATACTCGACTAAGCCAGGGCCCTGGCTCAAAACGACCTGCGACTTCTTTCTTCCTGCCCGATCTGCTAGACTAACTCCCGAAGACTTTCGAGGTTTGCGCTCGTCTCCGGCCTGACGAAAGGGAACCCGTGTCACTGGCATCGCGCCTGAAGTTGTCCTTCCCGAGCACCAATCAATTGCTTATCAGCGTCCTGATCGCAGGCCTGGGATGGATCAGTGGCCAGGCCCTCAGCCGGATCGACCAGGATCTTCGCATCATGTATACCGAATACACGCTGGGCGCTGCCGACCTCGCCCACATTTCGGCGGATGTGATGCGCTATCGCAATACGATCATCCGGTCGTTGGAAGCAGAAAACCAAAAAACATTCGAACGGATTACCGAGTCTTTGCCGGCACAACGGGCGCGGATTCAACATGCCGTGGATCGTTATGCCGCAGCCGGTCTACGCGTGTCCAGAAGCGGCAGGAGTGAAGAGAAGGATATCCAGGCCGTCCGCGACAGCCTCGACCAGTATTTCTCTGTGGCCAGCAAAACAACCGATCTGCTCGCCCAGGAATGGCGTGCAGGTTCTGCGACGGAAGCCATGGAATTGCGGCGAAAAGCCGAGATCCATGCCGCCGACAACGGTGGGCCGAAAGTGATGCAGGTGAGTCTGGCGCTCGACCGACTGTTGGAAACCGTTGCAGAGGTCGCCAAGGACATGCGCGATGCGGGCACCAAAACGATTCTCACGACGAGCTATTGGATCGTCGGCGGCAGTTTCTTCATCGCGCTCTTGAATCTGTTTTTGTCCCGTGCCGCTCGCTCGCAGGTGGCGCCGTCGTCAAGACCTGAAGAAACGAACCGGACTGGATCACCCTTGCACCTGCCGAATGACGGACCGAATCCCGCGCTACGGATCGACTGATCATACCGCTCCCTTCACACGAGCCCCTAGCAGGCTGCGGAAAAACTCGATTGTTGCGCAACACGGCACGATCAGCTCACGTGCCGTGTCGGCGTCAGAATAGCCC
>JACQHN010000041.1 GCA_016199015.1 Nitrospira defluvii | reverse complement strand
GCAGGAGGGACGGCGTGATCCACTGGCGCAGGCAGGAGTAGCTGAGCGACATCACGTTGTCCACTTCCACGACGTTCGCCCACTCGGTGCCATCCAGTCGCATCCTCGTGCAGAAGTCCTGGTGAGAGCCCATGATATTGGAAATGATTTCTTGGAACTCCATACCCACCATGAGATGCCGAACCCGGTCGGCCATCTGTTCCAAGCGGGATAGGCCGCCGACCGTAAATTGAGACGGCATGACCGGAGCAAAGCGTGCATACCCCTGGCTGATCGCCACATCCTCCACCACATCGACGGTGTGCAGAAGATCGTTCCGATAGGGCGGGAGCCGCACAGCCAGCTTCTTCCCGGCTGACTTGACCTCGTAGCCATAGGACTTCAGCGCCGTGGTCACTTCTTTTCCGCCCAAGGCTTCCCCCAACGCCGATTCGATCGCCATGAGGGGAATCGTGCGAGGTTTCCCGAAATCAATCGGGGTACTCCAACGCCGCCCAAAGGTCGTTTTCACCGGCGACTGGATCTCCACCGGCGTAATCACGGCGCCGCGATCGGCGAGATTGGCGGCAAAAATATTCAGCGCCAGCGCGACCATCGAAAGATCGGTCCCCGTGACTTCGACGAACAATTCGTGGTCCCCAACCTGGACTTCCCCGATTTCTCGGCTGTTGATGATCGGCGGAAACGACAGCACCTGCCCCTTCGCGTCTCGGAGCACGGGAAGCCGATCTTGGCCCCCGACAATGGCGCCGTACTCGACGCCTTTGGGATGGACCATGAGAATTTCCCGCAGCGTCATCACCGTCTCCATCCCAAGCGGGGTAAACCGCACGTCATCCGGCTTGACGAGGTCGTATGACACGGGAAACACGATGGGTGCCAGGCGGTACAATCCAATGGACACGGTCCGTCGCTTGCGCCCGAAAATATCAGCCAGCTTCTCCTGCGTCTGAATGAGTTGCGTCAGCCCATTCGCCGTCACCCGGTAGCCCACTGCCGCACAGGCCGCCACGTAGGGACGAATCTTCTCCATTCCCGGCGCCACGATCAGCTTGCCGACCACGGGCTGCTGTTTTTTGAAGAAGGGATAGGGAATCGCCGCTCCGCGTTGCTTGATCCGAATCTGTCGGGCGATGCCTTCGCAGCACCACAGATCCGGACGGTTACTATCTTGTAGTTCGATGCGTAGCTCGCCGGTCTCTGGATTGTGCCCCTTCAATTCCCCCTTCACCAGCATCAGCCATTCTTCAAGCTGATCGAGCGGAATTCGATCCGGCGTCTCGTCTAGGCCGGCGATCAAGGATTCGAGATCATCTCGTTGCAGGGAAATAGTGGGCATCGTGTGATCGTCCTAAAAACTGCCCCGCATGGTGCGAATAAAGTCCAGATCCGCGGAGAACAAATCGCGAATGTCGTGAATGCCCAGGGCCACCATCGCCATGCGATCGAGGCCAAGTCCCCAGGCAATGACCGGCACAGACACCCCGAGCGGGGTCGTCACTTCCGGACGAAACAATCCGGCCCCGCCCAATTCCATCCAACCCAGCTTAGGATGACGCACGTGCATTTCGACAGACGGCTCGGTGAAGGGGAAGTAAGCCGGAAGAAATTTGACCTCTTTGGCCTGCGCCACTTCCCGCGCAAACAGGTTCAGCAATCCGAGCAGCGTCCGGAAATTGATATCCGCTCCCAACACAATCCCTTCGACCTGAAAAAAGTCGGTGGCATGCGTGGCGTCTACCTGGTCGTATCGAAAACAACGGGCGATCGAGAAATACTTTCCCGGAACGGAGGCACCGCCGGCCAACGTGCGTGCCGACACCGCCGTCCCTTGACTGCGCAGGACCAGACGTTTCGCGCGTTCGGCGTTGAACGTATAACCCCAACCGGTCGATCCGGCCCCCGTCCCCTTCTCATGCACCTGCGTGACCCGCGTCAAATAGGGCTCGGCAATGGTGGGGGCATGGGTCGGTTCCCTGACAAAATACACATCGTGAATGTCACGAGCCGGATGAAATTGCGGCATGAACAGCGCGTCCATATTCCAGAACTCGGTTTCGACGAGTGTCCCCCGCATTTCCTGAAACCCCATACTGACCAGCTTGAGCTTGACGAGGTCGAGAAACTCGCGATAGGGATGCCGTTTCCCGGCGGCTATCCTCGGCGCCCGCAAACTGATCGTATACTTTCGGAATCGCTTGTTCCGCCAGGCGCCTTCCTTTAGAAGCTCGGGCGTTAACTGAGAGACTTCCTCCGCCACGCCGTCGCGTGATAGCTGCTGAGCCACAGCCTGTCCGTCAGCGGTCAGCAAGAACGAGCGCGTCACCCGCTCATCGATCCTGAACGGTTCTCGCGCATTGCCGCGCTTCACCGCATGCTGCTGGAGCACGTTCCGCAGAGGCGCTGCAAAGGTTTGCAGTTCCCGCTGCCCGCTCCGTAATTCTTGCAACAGTGGCCGCATGGCCTCAGCCGTGGGACTATTGCGGCCGGTACTTTCAATACACCCGCCCTGTACGATCAGGACCGCGCCCTCTTTTTTGAGACTCCCCACCGCCTTGCTCACATCCGACGGTTCGAGGCCTTCTTTGGCCTGGATATCCTGAATCGTGAGGCGTTTTCCGGTCTGGCCGGCCTCTCGGGCTGCCGACAGCACACGTTCAATGGGGGAGTACTTCTCGAAATACAATTCGCCGATCGGCGTCAATGACGCGAGGTGCGCAACCGTTTCAGCATGGATGGCAATCAACGACTTGGCCAGCAGCCATTCGACGGCCATGCTCAGCTGTGACGGCTCCAACCCGGTGGACTCGGCAAGTTGATCAAGCGTGGGGGGCGAGTCTGGCTGCCGGCTCAGCGCCAGCAGCACGTTGCTTTCGAGGGGATGAAGGTTATCCATGAACCACGGTGCGGTCTGGCGCCTCTTCTATCGCTGAGCAGCTACAACGCCGGTGGTGCGTGCGACAGATGGACGGCCGGCTCTCAAGGCCGTAATGGCTGCCGCATAATCCTGCGTGGAAAACACGGCTGATCCTGCAACCAGCACTTCTGCGCCGGCCGTCAGGATCTCCTCCGCATTGTCCGGCTTGACTCCTCCGTCCACCTCGAGAAGCGCCCGACTATTCGTGCGGTCGATCATGTTGCGCACCTCGGCGATCTTCTGTAGCGACGACGGAATAAATTTCTGACCACCGAACCCAGGATTCACCGACATGATCAAAATAAGATCGGCGTCACGAACGATTTCCGACAACATGACGGCCGGTGTCGCAGGGGTTAACGTCACGCCTGCCTTGACGCCCCGCTCCTTAATCAACTGGACCGTCCGATGCAAATGTGGACAGGTCTCCACGTGCACGGTGAGATAATCGGCTCCCGCCTCGGCAAACTCCCCGATAAACGCATCTGGATTGGTGATCATGAGGTGCACATCCAGCGGCAACGTGGTGACTTTTCGTACGGCTTCGACAATCAGCGGACCGACAGTCATATTCGGTACAAAATGCCCGTCCATCACGTCGATGTGCAGCCAGTCTGCGCCTGCCTGTTCCACCCGCGACACTTCTTCTGCGAGACGAGCAAAGTCCGCCGACAAAATGGACGGCGCAATACGAACGGTCCGGCCGGCCGTCATGCACTCCTCCGCAGGCGGGCGGCAAAAAACGCATCCATCTTGTTCATATTGGTCATCGTAGACAGGTCCCCTCGCGGGGTCACGAACGGCAGACCGGCTGGAGGTATCCACGGCGCGATTGATTCACGCTGAAATTCGCGATGCGACTGACAAAACTCGTCGATGATCGATTCGGTTTCTTCCGGTTCAATCGAGCAGGTACTATAGACCAACAGCCCCCCTGGCCGCAAGAGACGGCTCGTCGCCGCGAGCACCTCTCTTTGCACTTGCTGGTGTTGTACGATCGATTCCTGCGTTTTATACCACTTCCCTTCCGGATGACGCCGCAGCACACCGAGCCCACTGCATGGAGCATCCAGGAGAACACGATCGAACGGTTGGCGCAGAGCCGCCTGTTGGGCGGACCGCCGCACAATGGATTCGCCCGACGGCTGCCCTTGATTGCTCAGCATACGTACATCGCCGACAACCGGCGTCACCAGAGTCACGCCGAGGCGGCGACAATTGTCCATCACTCGCTCCAGGCGGACGGCGACCCGGTCCACAGCGATGATTTCCCCGCGATTCGCCATGAGTGCCGCCAGGTGCGTCGCCTTTCCGCCAGGCGCAGCGCAGGCGTCCAGCACCCGCTGTCCCGGCTGCACATCCAACAATAACGGAATGAGCTGTCCGGCTTCGTCTTCCACGTAAAACCGCCCGTCGGCATAGCCAGGAAGATCTGTGACTGAACTGCTGCGGGCCACCTGAATGCCCGCAGGGCTGACCGTCGTCGAACTGGCTTCTATCTGAGCCGCCGCGAATTCATCCAGCAGCGCCATCCGGGAAGTCCGGAGCGTATTGACGCGCAGGGTCAGCGGAGGTAGCTCCACCGAAGCACGACACAAGGTCTCCGCTCGTTCAGTCCCCCACTGCCGACACCAGCGTTCGACGAGCCATGTGGGGCAGGAATAACGGACAGCGAAGGCCTGGACAGGATCGTTGGCGGCATCAGGCCAATCAGGCTCGGGCGATCGGAGTAAGCCCCTGAGTACCGCATTGACGAATCCGCTCCAATCACGGCCCAACCGCTTGCTGTGCATTTTCATCATCTGCACAGACTCATTAACGGCCGCTGATTCCGGCACCCTGTCCAAATACAGTAGTTGATAGGCGCCGAGGCGCAGGATG
>JACQHN010000429.1 GCA_016199015.1 Nitrospira defluvii | reverse complement strand
TCGTGCTCGATCAGGCGGAGAACCGCCTTCACATGCAGAAGGCGATCTTGGTCAGGCTTTTAGCCAAGAAAAATGGAAGCAAGAAACCGTAAACAGTTCACGTCGCTGAGGAGTCGCATGAGTCGGTCATCGTATAAAAAAGTGGTGTTGGCCTATTCGGGAGGGTTGGATACCTCTGTCATATTGAAGTGGCTGGAAGAGGTATACGACTGCACGGTCATCGCGTTTTGCGCGGACCTGGGACAGGGCGAAGATCTGAAGGCCATCAAAGCCAAGGCCCAGTCGCTGGGAGTGAAGAAAGTCTATGTGGAGGACTTGCGCGAAGTCTTTGTGAAGGACCATGTGTTTCCCATGTTGCGCGGGAACGCCATCTATGAAGGCAGCTACCTGCTGGGCACGTCGATCGCCAGGCCGTTGATCGCGCGACGGCAAATTGAGATCGCCGCCAAGGAAGGCGCCGAGGCGGTCTGTCATGGGGCGACCGGCAAGGGGAACGATCAGGTTCGGTTCGAGTTGACCTACATGGCGCTCCATCCGCAGATCAAGATCATTGCGCCCTGGCGGGAATGGACCATGCGTTCGCGCCGCGAATTGATCGAATACGCGGAGCAGCACGGCATCCCGGTCACCGCCACCAAGGCGAAGCCGTACAGCATGGACATGAATCTGTTCCACACGAGTTACGAGGGCGGCATTCTGGAAGATCCATGGAAAGCCCCACCGGAAGAAATTTTTGTGATGTCGGTGTCGCCGGAACGGGCACCCAGCAAGGCGCGTGAAGTCGAAATCGAATATGTCGCAGGTGATCCGGTGGCGGTGGATGGCAAGAAGATGAGCCCGGCAACGTTGTTGGCCTATCTCAACAAATTGGGCGGGGAGCACGGTGTCGGCCGCGTCGATCTCGTGGAAAATCGCTATGTCGGCATGAAGTCCCGTGGCGTCTATGAAACACCGGGTGGCACGATTCTCCATGCGGCCCATCGGGGGTTAGAATCGCTGACGATGGATCGGGAAGTCCTGCATCTGCGGGACAGTCTCATTCCGCGTTATGCCGAGCTGATTTACTACGGTTATTGGTATGCGCCTGAGCGGGAAATGCTTCAGGCGGCCCTCGATGAAGCGCAGCGGGATGTCACGGGCACCGTTCGAGTGAAGCTCTACAAGGGGACCTGCACGGTGGTGGGGCGGAAGTCTCTGCGCTCGCTGTATCGGTTGGATATGGCCACGTTTGAAGAAGACGACGTGTATCGACAGAAGGATGCGGAAGGTTTCATTCGCTTGAACGCGCTTCGTCTGGCGATTCGGGCGCAGCGCAAGAAGAGATCGACGAAGTAATGGCCACGTCCAAAGTCGGCGCCGGCCGCACGCGTAAGTCTTCCCCTCCACGAGCCGATCGTGCGTTGCCGAAAGGCAAAGCCTGGGGCGGTCGGTTTGCTGAGCAAACGGACCGGCTGGTGGAACAGTTCACTTCGTCGCTGTCCTGCGACCAACGGCTGTATCCCTACGACATTCAGGGCAGCATCGCGCATTGCAAAACGCTTGAGCGGGCAGGGGTGTTCACGGCCCGTGAATCAGCCGGGCTTGTGCGCGGATTGCAGGCGGTGAAGGCGGAGTTGGACGGAGGGCGATTTCCCTTCTCGCCGCAGGACGAAGATATCCATATGGCGATCGAACGCCGCCTGACGGAACTGATCGGTCCACTGGGCGGGAAGCTACACACGGGACGAAGCCGCAACGACCAGGTGGCGCTGGACTTGCGTTTGTTTTTGCGGGACGTCTTGTCGACCTTGATGGGGCAGATCCAGGAATTTCGACGGGTCTTGGTGGGACAAGCACGGGCGCATCTGGATGTCGTCATGCCGGGCTATACGCACTTGCAGCGGGCTCAGCCGGTGCTACTGGCCCACCATTTCTTGGCCTATGTTGAAATGTTGGATCGGGACCGGGGACGTCTCCATGATTGCCGGGAACGGCTCAACGTGATGCCGTTGGGCTCGGGGGCGTTGGCGGGATCGAACTATCCGGTTGACCGACTGTACACGGCTGCTCTGTTGGAGTTTCCTGCAGTCACGCAGAACAGCCTCGATGCCGTGTCAGATCGCGACGGGGTAGTGGAGGTGTTGAGCGCTCTGTCGGTGATCATGATGCACCTCTCGCGCTTGAGCGAAGAATTGATTCTCTGGGCGTCGCAGGAGTTTCGCTACGTCGATTTGCCCGACACCTTTTGCACCGGCAGTAGCATGATGCCGCAAAAGAAGAATCCGGATGTCCCGGAGTTAGTCCGTGGCAAGACGGGACGGGTGTACGGTCACTTGATGGGTACCTTGACGCTCCTCAAGGGGCTGCCCCTAAGTTACAATCGAGACCTGCAGGAAGACAAGGAAGCGCTCTTTGATGCCGTGGATACGGCGGGGCAGTCGTTGGTTCTTTGCACGGAACTCGTCCGTCGGTTGGTCGTCAATCAGACGGTTCTGGCGCAGGCGGCCGAAGGCGGTGGGATGCTGGCGACGGAATTGGCGGATTACCTCGTGACAAAAGGGGTACCGTTCCGAGAGGCCCATTCCATTACCGGAAAAATTGTGCGATCCTCACTGGAGCACCATCGATCACTCCAGCAGTTGACTCTGGATGAATTGCGAGTGTTTTCCACGCATTTCGACCAGGATGTGCTGGATTGTCTCACGGTGCAGGGTGCGATCAACCGCAAGAGCCAAATCGGCGGCACGGCGCGACGCCGTGTCGAGGCGCGTATTAAGGAGCTTGAGAAGGCGCTGAAGGGATGATGCCGGTCTGTGCGTGGCAAGCTGCGGCTAGCGGCCGCGCGGCTGGCGTGGTGTTGGTTCTTATCAATCTTTGCGGATGCGGTGTGCTAGGTGCGCCGATTCCTCCTGAAGATGTCGGTGTGTCTCCGGTGATTGAACGGCAATTGAGACGTGAAGGGCTCCTGCCCCCTGGATCGACTGTGTGGGGCGCGGCTTCGCGGCCCAATGCTCCGAGTGGGATCACGATTGAAGAAGCTCCGATTCCGCCAGAACCAGAGCCATTGCCGACTCCGCCGTTCAGGTCGATGGGAACGCGATAGCAGGCATGGTATGACCGTGCATACGACATCCGGTTGATTCCTGCCTATCAGAACTGGCTCTCGGAGGAATTGAACGGGTGTTCGTTGCGGGTGTAGAATTTTTGATCGAGGAACGAGACGATGAATGATTTCCACTATTGGGAAGGCGAACTCTATTGCGAAGACGTGCCGCTCTCGCGCATTGCGAAAGAGGTCGGAACTCCGTGCTATGTCTATAGCCACCACACGCTCGTTCGGCACTTTCGTGTTTATGACGGAGCGTTCGGGAATATTCCGCATATCGTCGCCTTTGCGATGAAGGCTAATTCAAACCTGGCCGTGCTACGCCTCCTGGCCAAGGAAGGCAGCGGAGTGGATATCGTGTCTGGTGGGGAGCTCTTCCGTGCTCTGAAGGCAGGAGTGCCGGCCTCGAAAATCGTATTTGCCGGTGTGGGGAAGAAGCCGGACGAAATTCGTGATGCGTTGAAGTCGGACATTCTGATGTTCAACGTGGAGTCTTCCGCGGAGTTGCATGCCATCAACGACGTGGCGGCATCCATGGGGGTTAAGGCACGGGTGGCCCTGCGGATCAATCCAGACATCGACCCCAAGACCCATCCGTATATTTCCACGGGTCTAAAAAAGAGCAAATTCGGGATTGCCGCCGATCGCGCGCTCGAAGAGTTCAAGGTTGCCGCGTCGTTCAGCCATATCGAGGTGGTCGGCCTTCACGCGCACATCGGTTCTCAATTGACGGAAGTGACTCCGTTTGTTGAGGCGCTGAAAAAGGTATTGGCGATGGTGCAAACCTTGACGGAGCAGGGGATCCCCATTCGCTACCTCAACATCGGGGGCGGCCTAGGTATTACGTATTCGGATGAAACTCCACCCGAACCGAAGGACTTGGCAGCGGCAATCTCCCCACTCGTGCGTGACTTGAAATGCGTCCTCATCATGGAGCCTGGCCGTGTGATCGTCGGCAATGCTGGCGTGCTGCTTACGAAAGTGCTCTATACGAAGGCTGGCGAGGCCAAACGATTCTTGATCGTGGATGCGGCGATGAACGATTTGATTCGCCCAAGCCTGTACGATGCGTACCACGACATCCGGCCGCTCTATGAGAACGTGACGCATGCGCCGAAGAAGACCGTCGATGTTGTCGGGCCCGTGTGTGAATCCGGAGATTTTTTGGCGAAGGACCGCGTCATGCCGGAAATGAATGCCGGCGATCTGATGGCGGTGATGAGTGCGGGTGCGTATGGGTTTGTGATGTCCTCGAATTACAATTCGCGACCCCGCGTGCCGGAGGTGTTGGTACACGAGGGCCAGATCCATGTCATTCGATCGCGTGAAAGTTACGATGATCTGGTGCGGGGCGAGCAGATACCGGCGTTTCTTTCGTAGCCCCGGGCCTTTACTGTCATCCTGATGGAGTGTCCCATGTTTACAGGTTCTTTGGTTGCCATTGTAACACCGTTTAAGAACGGAAAACTGGATGAGCGAGCGTTCGGCGACCTTATTGAGTGGCAGATCACCAGCGGTACGCATGGGATTGTTCCCTGCGGAACCACCGGCGAATCCGCCACGCTGACTCACGCCGAGCATGATCGTGTGGTGGCCTTTACCGTTGAAGTCGTCAGGGGGCGTGTCCCGGTGGTGGCGGGGACTGGGTCCAATAGTACCGAGGAGGCCATTGCCCTGACCAAACACGCCAAGGCAGCTGGGGTGGATGGAGCGCTGCTGATCACGCCCTATTACAACAAGCCCACCCAGGAAGGTCTGTTTCTTCACTACAAGGCGGTTGCAGAGGCCGTGGATCTGCCCCTCGTGCTCTATAATATTCCGGGGCGAACCGGCGTGAATATGATGCCCAGCACCATCGCACGTCTTACAGCATGTCGGACTATCATCGCTGTTAAAGAAGGGAGCGGTTCGGTCCAGCAGGCATCCGAAATCATTCAACTCTGCGGCGAGCGCCTGACCGTGCTGGCAGGAGATGATGCCTTGACCTTGCCGATGATGGCGGTGGGAGCCAAGGGGGTCATCACCGTTACGGCGAATTTGCTTCCTGCTGAAATGGCCAAGTTAGTGAACACATTTCTCGCCGGGCGCCTTGAAGACGCACGCGTGATGCACTATCAACTTTACCCGATTTTTACGGCATTATTCTATGAAACCAACCCTATTCCTGTGAAGGAAGCCCTACACATGATGGGCAAGATCGAGAGCGAGATGCGTTTGCCACTTTGCCCAATGGGCAATGACAATAGAGAGAAACTTCTGCGTGTGATGAAAGAAGCCGGACTGGTGTAGGCTGGTCTGTTGCTATAAAAGGCTGTTGCAATGATTAAGGTTGTCGTAATGGGAGCTGCCGGGAGGATGGGATCCCGCCTCGTATCGTTGGTAAAGGATTCCGCATTTCTGACACTGGCAGGAGCCGTGGAGAGTAAAGGGCATCATGCCGTGGGTGAGGACTCTGGTGAGGTGGCCGGCTGTGGACGAACAGGGGTGTTGATTGCGGATGATCTTTCCCAGTTGATGGAACGGGGGGAGGTTGTCGTCGATTTCACAACGCCCTCGGCGACGCTCGAACATTTGAGTATCGTGGTTCAGCATCGGCGCGGAATCGTGGTGGGGACGACTGGATTTTCGTCGTCTGAGCTGGATGAACTGCGAATTTTTTCCAAGCAGATTCCCTGCGTGTTTTCGCCCAACATGAGCGTAGGTGTCAATGTGATTTACAAAGTGATTGCTGAGATGGCCAAGACCCTCGGCGAAGACTACGACATTGAGGTGATCGAAGCGCATCATCGCCTCAAGAAAGATGCGCCGAGTGGCACTGCGTTAAAAATGGCGGAAGTACTCGCTCGTGCCGTCAATCGAGACCTCGAGCAAGTTGGTGTTTACGCGCGAAAGGGACTCATCGGTGAGCGCAAGAGGGGAGAAATCGGGATTCAAACCATTCGGGCGGGTGACATAGTCGGAGATCACACCGTTATGTTTGGAGCGATGGGTGAACGCATTGAGCTTACTCATCGCGCGAGTAGTCGTGACACGTTTGCTCGCGGTGCGTTGCGCGCTGCTCGATGGGTCGTTAAACAGCCGCCAGGCCTCTACGATATGCTCGATGTGTTGAGTCTCAGATAAGGGCGCATACTCGTGACTTTGTAAAAGCTATGGGTGCGCGTCGATGCGAGTGGAAATTGAATGGTCGTTCCGGCTAGGGGGCGCACTATCAACAAAAATTAGAAAAACAACTAACCGAAAAATTAAACGAAGCTAGCGGTTAGGTTCCTGGGCTGCGCTTTCGCGAGTGATGATAGCAGCCTGAAATCAAAAATAGACAGCCTACTACGCCTTTGTCCAGCTAGGATTGATGGACAATCCTAAGGACGAAGCCTGAGAAGCCGTTCGCTCATCGCATGTGAGCGCCCTCAGAGCTGTTGTCATTTCAGCGGTTTAATGTCGTGACGTGATCGGTCTCGGTTCTGCGTCAGCTGCTTTTCGGCGTCCACAGTTTAGGCACGCGAGTACTGTGATCGCCAAACCAGCATTCAGGTCAACCGCCCGTTCAGGCAACATTGTTCCGCGGCATTTGTCACATTTATGCATGTATGGCTTATAACATCGCTCTGTAGGAGAAACCATCCATCTGAAGTACTGTATGATATGGGGAAAAAGCCCTCATTGGTACAAAAGTATCTGGGCCATTTGGTCCTATTATTGCCCCTTACGGGATTATTCCCCCTAACAAGAAAACGAGGTAAGCATCTTATTCTATGATACATGGGCACAAGATCACTAGAATTTGTGGGCTAGGTAATACGGGCCGCTATGTATAGATTTCTATTGATCGCAGGACTATTAGTTTTGTTCTACTATCTCCTCCGGAGGGCGATCATTAAAGGCAGGGTGGGTGGTGGGTGGCTCAGCGGTACAAAAGATCAGGTCCAGGGAAATCAAATGGTCCAAGATCCCGTTTGCCGAGTCTTTATTCCTCGGGGGGACGCAGTGCGTGAGGAGATTGGAGGGCAGACGTATTTTTTTTGTAGCCGGGGGTGCGCCAAGGTATTTGAGAAACAACTATCGAATTAGCAACCGGAGTAGTTCGAATCGGAGACGATGTCGTCCTTGTCAAAGAACAGAATCATCTGGCATTCGGTAGCTTTAAAGTTAAATAAGGGTGGCCCTCCTTTCCCACCAGCAATTCGGTTATATGTCCATTTCTCTCCTCCGAAGAATCGAGCGCTTCGAGCGTCGGGGGCACCTAATTCCTTTTCAATCCATGCCTTATCTTTTCCTTGATAGCGAGTGAGAGAGGCGTCCAAATAAGGGTTGTGACTGCAGGCGCTTCCAGCGAGGCCTATTGCTAAAAGCCAAGGTAATGTACGCATGCCGATTTTCCTCCTGACTCATAAAGCGTTGGGGATCGAATTTTTCACATTCCCTGAGGGGAAATCTAGTGGCCACCGTTCTCTCTGCCAAACGAATGTAGCACGTGAATGGTTGACGGGTTGCCTGTAATCCCACAATGATACTGTCCGCTTTGCCCACAGTAGCAATGTCCTCTTCGTTGATAGACTGCCGGCTTTCACACGGAGGGCCGGATGGTCGGAG
>JACQHN010000428.1 GCA_016199015.1 Nitrospira defluvii | reverse complement strand
CGCAGCATTCTGGCCGGCGTGGACGCTCAAGAAATGGTGCATGGAGGCGGTTGGGGCGGTGGATCGGATAGTTCTAGGCGCATGTCTCGCTGCTGAGCGCGGTTTTTTCCAGACACTATGGTTGCTGGCGTCGCACCGACGGCGTGTGATGAGCTGAGACGATAGTGAGCAGCCGATCTCTCCGCCCCTGGTTTATGCTCCGCGCCATCCCCGGTGTGGGGGACACCATCCTGCTCAAGCTCGTGCAGTCGTTCGGGACGCCGGAATCTGTCCTTGCGGCGACGCCGGCGGCATTGGAAGAGATCGGATGCCGCCCGCCATTGATCGAGGCCATTCGGCGCGGACCTGATGCGGAGGCGGTCCGGCAACTCGAGCAGGAATTGACGCAGCTGGAACGCCGACAGGTGGCGGTGCTGACGTACCTGGATACACAGTATCCGGCGCTTCTCCGAACCATCCCCGATCCTCCTCCTCTCTTGTATCTCCAGGGCACATTGCTGGAGACCGATCGTCATGCCGTGGCTATCGTCGGGACGAGGAAGGTCAGCGCGGCGGGGCGGGTCTTGGCCGAGGAATTGGCCCGCGACCTGGCGGCCATGGGGTTCACGATTGTCAGCGGCCTTGCACGCGGGGTGGACGCGGCTGCGCATCGTGGCGCCCTTGCCGGGCAGGGGCGAACGCTGGCGGTGATGGGGTGCGGGCTGGATCGCACGTATCCAGCGGACCATCGGCAATTGCGAGAGGCTATTGAGCGGCAGGGGGCCGTGTTGTCCGAGCTGCCGCTAGGAGCGGCGCCGCACAGTTATCATTTTCCTCGGCGTAACCGCATCATCAGCGGACTCGCGTTGGGCGTCGTAGTGACGGAGGCCGCCATCGAGAGCGGATCACTCATTACGGCACGATTGGCGGGTGAGCAGGGGCGGGAGGTCTTCGCGGTGCCCGGTTTCGTGAAGGCCGAAAACAGTCGCGGGCCCAACAGTCTGATCAAAGACGGCGCTAGATTGGTAGAATCCGCGCATGATGTGCTCGACGAATTGCGGCCGCAGCTCGACGTGGTATTTCGTGGTCGGCTTGACGCGCGAGTGGATGCCGATGCGCAGGCGCACGTTCAGTTGGGAACAGAGGAGACGCTGGTGTATGATGCCCTTCACGCGGTGCCGCAGTCGGTGGATGAGGTGATTCGACGCACTGGGCTCGCGGCGTCTCACGTCACGCCGGTCTTGCTCTCATTGGAATTGAAGAATTGTATTCGCCAGTTGCCGGGCAATGAGTATGTACGGCTGTCGCGTGGGACGCGTTAAGAGATTGGGGCTGACAGACGCTCGATATTTGTTATAGTGGGTATGATACTGTGCAGGTAAGTGCTGAGGAATATGGAATCCCATGGCTAAATCGCTGATCATCGTTGAGTCCCCGACCAAGGCGCGGACGATCACTAAGTATCTTGGTCGAGGCTACTCTGTCATGGCGTCCGTCGGACACGTCAAAGACTTGCCGACCAGCAAGTTGGGCGTGGATCTCGAACACGACTTTGAGCCGCAGTACGTGACGATCAAGGGGAAATCAAAAGTCCTCGCCGACATCAAAAAGAAGGCACAGGAAGTCGATACGGTCTTCTTGGCGCCGGACCCTGACCGCGAAGGCGAGGCGATTGCCTGGCATATCGCGCAGGAACTGCACGGCAAGGGCAAGAAGAAAGACGGCAAGGTTTTTCGTGTGCTCTTTAATGAGATTACGGAATCAGCGATCAAGCGCGCGCTGAAGTCCCCCGGTGAAATCGACATGAAGCTGGTGCAGGCGCAGCAGGCGCGGCGAGTGCTCGATCGCATCGTCGGGTATCAAGGCAGTCAGCTGCTGTGGAAAAAGGTACGGCGCGGTCTCAGCATGGGCCGTGTCCAATCCGTGGCCGTGCGATTGATTTGTGACCGGGAGAAGGAGCGGGAAGCCTTCCGGGCGGAAGAGTATTGGTCCATCGTGGCGCTCTTGAGTGGAGAAAATCCCCCGGCCTTTGAGGCGAAGTTACATTCCGTCAATGGGCAGGATGCCGACATCGGAACAGGCGAGCAGGCCCAGCATATTCTCAATGCCGTGGAGGGCAAGCCCTTCGTCGTCCAATCGATTGAGCGCAGAGAGAAGAAACGAAATCCTGTCGCTCCGTTCATTACCAGCCGGCTTCAGCAGGAGGCTGCGAGGAAACTGCATTTTACGCCGAAAAAGACGATGACTCTCGCGCAGCAGCTGTACGAAGGGATCGAGATCGGATCGGAAGGGGCCACGGGCCTGATCACCTATATGAGGACGGACTCCCCGCGCATTTCACAAGAGGCGATGGAGGATGCCAGGGTCGTGATTCGGGAGCGATTTGGGATGGAGTATCTGCCTGCCACGCCCAACGTCTACAAAACGCAAAAAGCCGCGCAGGAAGCGCATGAAGCTATTCGTCCGACCTCGGCTGGCCGTGATCCGGAGACGATCCGCCAATATCTCGAACAGGATCAATATCAGCTGTACAAATTGATCTGGAATCGATTCATCGCCTCGCAAATGGTGCCGGCGGTTCTGGATGTGACACGTGTGGACTCGACTCCAGTGGGAACGCAGGATCGATACGTGTTTCGTACGACGGGCACGGTGGTCAAGTTCGCCGGCCATACGGCGGTGTATTTGGAGGGAACGGACAAAGAACTGCCTTCACAGAAGTCCAAGAGTGAGCAGGAGGTTGATGACGAATCGGACCGCCAGCTTCCCACGCTCAGAGAAGGCGAATCGTTGCGTTTGGTGACCCAGGAAGGCCAGACCTTGCCCGGGTTCCTCTCGAAACAACATTTCACTCAACCGCCTCCGCGCTACAATGAAGCGCTGCTGATTCGGGAGTTGGAAGAAAAAGGCATTGGGCGCCCGTCTACATACGCGTCCATCATCTCCACGATTCAAGATCGTAAATACGTCGAGAAGGTAGAGGGACGATTCCTTCCCACGGAAACGGGGCGGACGGTCAACGAGTTTCTGCTGAAGGGATTCCCGGATCTCCTGGATACGGAATTTACTTCCCATATGGAAGAACAGCTTGATGAGGTGGAGGAGGGTACGAAGCCATGGGTCGCGGCTGTGCGGGAGTTTTATACTCCCTTTGTGAAAGACCTGGAGCTGGCTCAGAGTATTCCAGGACCGAAAGATATCGTCGAGCCACCCACAAACCTTCCCTGTGAAAAATGCGGCCGCATGTTGGAGATCAAGTGGGGACGGAATGGCAAGTTCCTGGCTTGTCCCGGATATAAGGACGATCCTCCCTGCAAAAATACGCAAAATTTTGAAAAGTTGCCGGATGGGACGATCAAGATTGTTCCTAAACTGGAAGAGACGACGGACGAGAAATGTGAGAAATGTTCGAGCCCGATGGTGGTGAAATCGGGCCGCTTCGGCAAGTTCCTGGCCTGTTCCGCCTACCCCGAATGCAAGACGACCAAACCGATCGCCTTGGGGGTAAAGTGCCCTCAGCCTGAGTGCGGTGGAGATCTGGTTCAGAAGCGCACGAAAAAAGGGCGGAACTTCTACTCCTGCAGCCGCTATCCGCAATGTGAATTTGCTCTATGGGATCGGCCGATCAACAAGCCCTGCCCCACCTGCCAGGCCCCGTTCCTCATTGAGAAAGTCAGCAAGCAGGCCGGACGCTCGGTACAATGCCGCAATGAAGAGTGCGGCTATCGCGAAGCCGGTTGATTCTCGCCTTCGCCTGCTAAGAACACTCCTGCCGTCTCGGAAGAGAATCCGTCAGAGAACCCCTCAGAGCGCGAAGCCTTCTCATGCCTGCTGGATCGGGATGCTTCAGGAACAGTTCTGGTCGATCAGCCGGACAACTGAAACAGGTCGGGCATCTTGTCTGGAGCGGAGGAACGGCCGCTTGTGGCGACCGCGGTTTGGCGATCTTGAAAGTAGAAATCAATCGCATAAGTAGAAAACCTTGACTTGGCATCGTGGCGGCAGGAATAATGTTGTGTCAAATGCCGGCCGACACGCAACGTGCGTGTGTCAGTGCGCGCCACCGAGCGCCCCGCCGTTCCCAACACTTCTCATAAGGAGGGAATCGCCATGAAAGCGAAAGAGGGCGTCGTCGACTTTTTGAATAAGGTGGTGACCCTGGAGCTAACTGCGGTGCACCAGTATCTCCTCCATGCCGCGCTCTGCAAGAACTGGGGCTACGAGCGGCTGCAGCACGAGTTCCACGAACTGGCGACGGAGGAGGTCGGACATGCCTCCAAACTTATCGACCACATTCTCTACCTGGAAGGGACTCCCGATGTGCAGAAGCTCGGCGCGGTGAAATCCGGTCCGAACGTCTCCAAGCTGTTCGAGGAGAATCTGGCATTCGAGCAGGAGGACGCCAACCTGTTACGGGAGGCGATCACCCACGCCGCGAAAGTCGGGGACTATACGACTCGGCACAAACTCGAGGAGATGATCAAGGAAACAGACGAGCATATCGACTGGTTTGAGACGCAGCTTCGCGCGATCAAGCAAGTCGGGGCGGAAAACTACCTCAGCGAACAGGTGAAGAAGGAAAGCTGAACGGACGCTGGAAGGAGGACGCATCCATGAAAGCCAAAGATGGTGTGATCGACATCTTGAATCGGATACTGACCGCCAACCTTACGGCGATCAATCAGTACTTTATTCATGCCAAGATGTGTGAGAACTGGGGCTATGAACGGTTGCATCACAAGGTGTGCAAGCGCAGCTTCGACGAGATGAAAGATGCGGAGGAGATCATCGAGCACACCCTCTATCTCGAAGGAGTGCCGAACATGCAGCGTCTCGGGACCGTGCAGGTGGGAGAGACCGTGCCGGAGCAATTCAAGCTCGATCTGAAAGCGGAGCAGGAGATGCTGAAGCTCTATACGGAAGGCGTCACGCACTGTGCCAAGGTGGGAGACTATACGACTCGGCACAAGCTGGAGGATATGCAAAAGGACACCGATGACCACATCGACTGGATTGAAACGCAACAGGAGTTGATCAAGCAGGTGGGGCTGGAGAAGTATTTGGCTGAACAGATCAAGCAGGAAGGGTCATAAAACAGCTTGGGCTTGGGGCGCGCGGGGCGAAAGGCAAGCAATGTGAGCGTGCGCCCTCCTCAGGCGTTCGCGCCTATGAGGAGGCTCAGAATCATGCCGGTGGTGTACATGAGCCCGATCCCTACGAAGATGCCCATCGCGGTGTGCAACCGGTGTTCCCCAGTGTAGGACAATGCGACCAACGAGACGATGACGTACAACAGGGAGCCGGCCGCCAAGGTGTAAAAGGTGATCGAGAGGTATGGCGAGACGCCGTACCCGCTGATCATCGTGCCGAAGCAGGTCGGTCCGCCTGCGAGCAATCCCAACAGGACAATGTCTTTCACGCTGAGCGGAGTCCGGCCCACCGCCCCCATAATCCCGAACCCTTCTGTCCCGTTGTGCAACGCAAACCCGCCGACCAGCAGACTGCTCAAGGCCCACTGGCCTTGTGCATAGCTTGCGCCGATGGCCAAGCCCTCACCCAGATTATGCAGGCCCATGCCTAATGCGATCATAAAAGGAAGAAAGAGCGGGGTGGTATCGGACGTGTTCGTTTGCCGCCGCCGCTCTTCGATGGCCGCCAGTCCGACGAAGCTCACGAGCAGGCTGCCCAACAAGATGGTCCATGAGAGGATGTCGCGCACGCCCGTGAGTTCCATCGCCTCGTGTATCACGTCGAAGAAGAGGTAGAGGAGAATCCCGACGGAGAGGCCGGTCAGGAATCGCCCCCATGCCTGATTCAGCGCCGTCAGGGCGAGGCTCGCCACGGCGATGCCGAGGTATACGGGCAGGAGGCCGGCGACGCTGCCCAAGGCGAGTAATTTCAGCAGAGTTTGATGCTCATCCATGGGAGTCCTCCACGCGAGATTGCCAATTGGCGGTTCGGTAATTCATTCGCACTCTTCATGACCGTTTCTGCTGCAAGCGCGGGGTCGCCGCTGCGACTTTCTTTGTCGTTCGTATCTCGTCGCTCGTATTTCTGGATGCGCTTCACGAGGAACGCTCTATCGGGCGATTTCGCGACGAACCGTCTGGTCCGCATCTGTCCATCTCGATCACCTCCTTCCTGGTATGAAACAACACGTCAATCGTCATTCGTCAATCGTGACTGCGCGTACTCTGGGCGCTCAGCCGTGCGAGCCGTGGTTTCCCAAAGAGGGAAGCGAGACCTATCGCCCACTAGCCCGCATGATTCATGACGGTTCGTCGCGAAATGGCGGAGT
>JACQHN010000407.1 GCA_016199015.1 Nitrospira defluvii | reverse complement strand
TGCTGACGGTGCCGTTGGCGGCTGTGCAAAACGGCGGGGCGGGCAAGGTCGTCTTCGTGCGCAAGGCGGAGGATCAATTTGAGCCGCGCCGGGTGACGCTGGGGGATGAGCAGGGCGAGAAGATCGTCGTCCTGGAGGGATTGCGGGAGGGTGAGGAGGTGGTGGTGAAAGGATCCTTTGCCCTCAAGTCGGAGGTCGAAATTCACAAGATCGAGCCCGCGCAATGATCGCCTCGCTGCTGGAATTCTCGCTGCGCCAACGGATCTTGATCATCGGTCTGACCTGTTTCTGTGCGGTCGCCGGCATTGTTGCCTTTCAATCCATTCCCATCGACGCCTATCCCGACGTGACTAACGTGCAGGTGCAGGTGCTGACGGAAGCGCCGGGCCTGTCGCCGGTCGAAGTCGAACGCTTCATTACCTATCCCATCGAACTTCAGATGACCGGATTGCCGGGGCTGACGGAAATCCGCTCGCTCTCGAAGTTCGCGCTCTCGCAGCTGACGGTGGTCTTCGAAGATGACGTGGACGTGTATTTCGCCCGCCAGTTAGTGCTGGAGCGGATGATGGCGGTGAAGGAGCGGCTCCCGGCTGGGATCGATCCGGTCATGGCGCCGGTGACGACCGGGCTCGGGGAAATCTATCAATATTATCTCGAAGGGCCGCTGGCCAACGCGACCGATCCGGCGCTGGTCGAAGCGGAGCTGACCAATCAGCGGACGTTGCAGGATTGGGTGCTCCGCCCGTTGCTTAAAAGTGTGCCCGGCGTAATCGATGTGAACGGCTTGGGCGGTTTTGTGAAACAGTTTCAAGTGCTGGTCGATCCCGCCAAGTTACGGAAATACGGACTCACCCTGCATGACGTCTATGAGTCGGTGGGGAAGAACAACGCGAATGCCGGTGGCAATGTATTGGAGCGGCATGCGGAGCGCGCCATTGTCCGCGGCCTGGGCCTCATCAAGGAGATTCCCGACATCGAGAGCATCATCGTCAAAGAAGCGGGCGGCACCCCCGTGTTTGTCCGCGACGTGGCGGAGGTGCGCATCGGGCATGCGGTCCGTCATGGGGCCGCGGTGCTGAACGGCAAGCGGGAGGTGGTGGCGGGCACGGTGTTGATGCTGCGCGGGGGGAATGCGCGGGAAGTCGTCCAGTCGGTGAAGCGTAGGGTGGAGTCGATCCATCAGGGCGCTGTGCTGCCGGAGGGCCTGAAGATCGTGCCTTTTTATGACCGCATCGAACTCGTGACGGCGGCCATCAATACCGTGCGTGATGCGTTGATCGAGGGAATCGTTCTGGTGACCTTCGTGTTTTTTCTTTTCCTGGGCCATGTGCGAAGCGCCATCGTGGTCACGGCGTCGCTGTTGGTGACGCCCTTGATTACCTTCCTGGTGATGCAGCGGGTCGGGCTCTCCGCCAACCTCATGACGCTGGGCGGGCTGGCGATCGGTATCGGCGAAATTGCCGACGGGTCGCTGGTCGTGGTTGAAAACGTCTATCGCCATCTGTCCGAGAATCGGATCCATCAACGATCCCGCCTCGAAGTGATTCTGCGGGCGACGAACGAAGTGGGGCGGCCCATCCTGTTCGGCATTCTCATCATCAGCGTCGTGTTTCTGCCCTTAATGACCCTGCATGGTATGGAGGGGAAAATGTTCGCCCCGCTGGCCTATACGCTGGTGATTTCGCTGCTGGTCTCGGTCGTCGTGACGTTGACGCTGTCCCCGGTGCTGGCGTCCCTGGTGTTACGCGGCGACCATCCGGAAGACACCTGGCTCACCCGGTGGATGAAGGCTCGCTACCAGCCGGTGCTGCGATGGACGCTCGCTCATCGTGTGGTGGTGCTGCTGGGATCGACGGCGGTGGTGCTGGTGAGTCTGACGCTCCTGCCGTTCATAGGACGGGAATTCATTCCAATTTTGGAGGAAGGGGCGTTGACGCCGCAGATCGTGCGTCTGCCGAGCGTGTCGTTGCCGGAGTCGATCGAGATCGAGAAGCAGGCCCAGAAGGCCATGCTGGAGTTTCCGGAAGTGCAACTCGCGGTCAGCAAGATCGGACGCCCCGACATCGCCATCAGTCTGGAAGAGCCGAACGAGAGCGACCCGATCGTCGCGCTGCGTCCGCGCAACACCTGGACCACCGCTCACACTCAAGCGGGCCTCGTCGATGCCATCAGGCAGCGCCTGGCTGAGATCCCCGGTATTTCCGTCCTCATGAGCCAGCCGATTCAAGAACGGGTGGATGAGTTGATCTCCGGGATCAGGACGGAGTGCGCCATCAAGCTGTTCGGCGACGACCTTGAGCTGCTCTATCAGAATGCCGAGACGATCGCGGACCTGATGCGGACCGTGGAGGGGGTGAAAGACGTCAAGGTTGAACAGATCGCCGGCCAGCCCTACCTGACCCTCGACATCGATCGGCAGAAAATCGCCCGGTACGGAATCAACGTGTCGGATGTGCAGGACATCATTTCGACGGCGGTGGGAGGTAAACCCGCGACCTATGTCTATGAAGGTGAGCGACGGTTTCAATTGATCCTCCGGTTTCCCGAGTCCTATCGGAACAGCATCGGGGCCATCGGGGACATTAAGGTGCGGTCGGCGTCCGGCGCGCCGATCCCATTGAGCGAACTGGCGGCGATCGACATGCGGGAAGGCCCGGCGCGAATCAGCCGCGAACAGGCGAAGCGGCGGATCTACATCGGATTCAACGTGGTGGGGCGTGACATCGGCAGCGTGGTGGACGAAGGCCGGAAGAAGTTGGCTACACAGATCCGGCTGCCGCAAGGTTATACGGTGACGTGGGGCGGGGCCTTTGAGAACATGGAACGGGCCAATGCGCGATTGTTGCTTGTGGTGCCGGTCACCCTTGGGTTGGTGTTTTTTCTCCTGTTTTGGGCGTTTCATTCCCTGCGCTATGCGACGTTGATCATTCTGAATCTGCCGTTCGCCTTGATCGGCGGCGTGATCTCCCTGTGGCTCAGCGACCAGTATCTGAGCGTGCCCGCCTCCATCGGATTCATCGAGTTGTTTGGCTTGGCGGTCGGCAACGGCATCGTGCTTGTGTCATATATCAATCAGTTACGAAACGGAGGACAACCGACGGAGGAGGCGATCATCACGGGCTGCGTCTTGCGGCTGCGCCCCGTGGTCATGACCATGATGACGACGTTGCTTGGCCTGTTGCCGCTGGTGCTCGCCCAGGGGATCGGTGCGGAAGTGCAGCGGCCGCTGGCCACGGTCGTCGTGGGTGGATTGTTCACCTCAACCGCATTGACACTGGTGGTGCTGCCGGCCTTGTATCGCAGCTTTGCCGAACAAGATATGGTGGAGGAGCATGCTCCGGAGTGGGTGTAACGGGGTGGGCACGTGATCCTATGGTGAACGGACGATCCTTCTGGGCGGTTTCACCGGATGATCTGCTCCGCGAGTTACGTACCACGCGAGAGGGAGTGAGCACTGCCGATGCTGAACAACGGCAGGCAACCTCTGCGCCAGCCAGACTGAAACCGCAGCGAGACAGTCAGCCACTCAGGCTGCTGCTGGCTCAGTTCAGAAGTCCCATCATCCTCATTTTACTGTTTGCCTCCGGCGTGTCCTTTTTTCTTGCAGAGCGCAGTGATGCGCTGATTATTCTGAGCATCATCCTGGCCAGTGCGCTCTTGAGTTTCTGGCAGGAATACAGCGCGGCTCAAGCAGTGGCCGGATTGCTGGCTCTGGTTCAGATCACCGCTCAAACCTGGCGAGATGGCGTGCTGTGTGAAGTCCCTGCCGATGAGATCGTGCCCGGCGATGTCGTAGAACTTTCTGCGGGATCGAGTCTTCCCGGTGACGCGCGTCTGCTTGATGCGAAGGATCTGTTCGTCGATGAGGCGACGTTGACGGGGGAAACCTATCCGATTGAGAAAGCGGCCGTGACGCTTGCGGCCGACGTCCCTCTGCAGAAGCGAACGAACAGCCTCTTTCTAGGAACCCATGTGGTGAGCGGGCAGGCGCGGGTGGTCGTCGTGGCTGTGGGAAAAGACACGGAATTCGGTCGCATTGCCCATCGGATGCGGTTGCGGGCGTCCGAAACGGAGTTTGAACGGGGGGTGCGGCGATTCGGCTATCTCTTGCTCGAAGTCACATTGCTCCTGGTCCTCTCCATTTTTGCCATCAACGTCTATCTTGAGCGGCCCGTCCTCGAATCCTTCCTCTTTTCCATGGCGTTGGCGGTGGGTCTGACGCCGCAGCTGTTGCCGGCCATCATCAGCGTCAATCTCTCGCACGGCGCCAAACGGATGGCGCAACAGAAGGTCGTCGTCAAACGCCTCGCCTCGATCGAGAATTTCGGCAGCATGAATGTCCTATGCTCCGACAAAACCGGCACCTTGACCGAAGGCTCCATGCGGCTGCACGCCGCACGGAATCTCGAGGGCCAGCCGAGCGAGAAGGTGTTGTTTTGCGCCCATCTGAACGCGATGTTCGAAACCGGATTTCCGAACCCGCTGGATGAAGCCCTGCGCCGGCATCGGTCGTTCGATCTCACCGGCTATCACAAGCTGGACGAAGAACCGTATGACTTCGTCCGCAAGCGACTCTCGATTTTGGTGGCGACCCCGCAGACCCACCTACTGATCACGAAGGGCGCGGTCGAAAGCATGGTAGCCGCCTGTCTCGATGCGGAGCAGCCGGACGGCACTGTCGTGCCGATTGATCAGGTTCAGTTGCGCGTCCGACAGCAGGTACGCGAACTGAGCGCAGAAGGTTTCCGCACACTTGGGCTTGCCTGCCGGGACATGGGAGCGATCGACCGCATCTCCAGGGAGCAGGAATCAGCCATGACGTTCCTGGGCCTGCTGGTGTTTGCCGATCCCCCGAAGCCCGGTATCGCCGATACCATTGCGACACTCAAGGGGCTGGGAGTTTCATTGAAAATGGTGACGGGTGATCAGGCGCTCGTAGCGGCTTCTGTGGGGCGACAGGTTGGGCTGGCGCATCCGCGCCTGCTCACCGGCAGTGACCTGCGCGGCATGAGTGATGATGCGTTGAGGACACGCGCCAACGACGTGGACATCTTCGCAGAAATCGAACCCAATCAAAAAGACCGCATCATTCTTGCGCTTCGCGCGTCTGGAAACGTGGTCGGATATCTCGGCGACGGCATCAACGACGCTCCGGCGCTCCATGCCGCTGATGTCGGCATTTCCGTCGATAGTGCCGTCGACGTGGCCAAGGAGGCAGCGGATCTTGTGCTGCTGGAGCACGACTTAGGCGTGCTGGTGCAAGGAGTCCGTGAGGGGCGCATCACATTTGCCAATACGTTGAAATATGTGTTTATGGCCAC